>CALKTZ010000769.1 GCA_937997355.1 uncultured Planctomycetales bacterium
CCTGACGGCTGGATCTACTGGTGCAAGGGGGCCTTCGCCACCCAGACCTACGAGCGGGCGGGCAAGCCCCCGTTCGTCACCCGCGCGGCGCATATCTTCCGCTGCCGGCCCGAAGGGGGCGAAATCGAGCCGGTGATGACCGGCGGCATGGACAACCCGGTGGACGTGGCGTTCACCCCCGGGGGCGAGCGCATCTTCACCACCACGTTCCTGGTCAATCCCGGAGGCGGCCAGCGCGATGGCCTCATCCATGCCGTTTACGGCGGCATCAACGGCAAGGATCAAGCCGTGATTTACGACCCCGTCCACAAGTGGACCGGCCCCAATTTGATGCCGGTCCTCCTGCACATGGGGGCGGCGGCCCCCAGCGGCCTGACGAGGCTCGAATCCGACTCATTTGGCGAGGAATATCGCGATAACCTCTTCGCCGCCTACTTCAACCTGCACAAGGTCGGGCGCCATGTGCTGACGCCGCAAGGGGCGAGCTTCACCACCCGGGATGAAGACTTCGTCTCCAGCCCCGATTTCGACTTCCACCCGACCGACGTGATCGAGGACGCCGACGGCAGCCTGATCGTCATCGACACCGGCGGCTGGTACAAGCTCTGCTGCCCGAGCTCCCAGTTCCACCGGCCCGATGTCCTCGGGGGCGTGTACCGGATCTCCCGCAAGGGAGCCCCGAAGGTCGACGACCCGCGCGGCCTCTCGCTCGCCTGGGGGACGATGACGGCCGACGCCCTGGCCGCGCTCCTCGCCGACCCTCGCCCCGCCGTGCGCGAGCGAGCCATCCAGGCGCTGGCCGCGAAGGGGCAGGGGGCCATCCAGGCGCTCGACCGGGCGGGGCTGCCCGATCGCCCCGTCGTATCGCGGCGGAACGACGTCTGGGCCGCCACCCGGATCGATTGTCCCGATGCGCGGGGCCTGGTCCGAAACGCCTTGAAGGATGCCGACGAGTCGGTCCGGCAGGCCGCGATTCATTCCGCGAGCCTTTGGCGCGATCCGGAAGCGGTACCGCAACTGATGGAAATTCTCGCGGGGTCCTCGGCCCAGAATGCCCGCGCCGCGGCCGAGGCGCTCGGGCGGATCGGCGACAAGGTGGCGGTCCCCGCCCTGCTCGACGCGGCCGAGCGGGTTTCTCCGTCCGACCAGGTGCTGGCCCACTCGATCACCTATGCCCTGATCGAAATCGGCGACCCCAAAGGGACTGCCGCCGGGCTCGATTCGGCGAATGTTTCCGCGAAACGGACGGCGCTCGTCGCGCTCGATCAGATGGAAGGCGGAGGGCTCGACGCGCGTCGGGTGGCTTCGCTCCTGACCGATGCGAACCCGACGATCAGGCAGACCGCCTCATGGATCGTCGGCCATCATCCGGAGTGGGCCGAGGCCCTGGCCGGGACATTTCGCCAGCGACTGGCCGGCGCGGGGAACACGCTCGCGGCGGCGGACCGGGCCGAGCTGGAGCAGCAGCTCGCCAAATTCTCCGGGACCCCGGCCATCCAGGAGTTGCTGGCGAATCGCGCGGAGGATGTCTCGTCTCCCGAGGCGGTCCGACTGTCCGCGTTGAAGGCGATGGCCCTGGCGCGACCCAAGGAGATCCCCGCTTCCTGGGTGAAGGCGCTCGCCGCGATTCTGAGCAAGGATCAAGGCGGATCGCTCGCCGGCCCGACGATCTCCACCGCGAGGGCGCTCGCGATCTCCAAGGAGAAGGGGGGCACGCTGGGGGCGGGGCTGCTCGCGATGGGCAACGACGCGAATGCGCCGGCTCCGCTGCGGCTCGAAGCGCTCGCCGCCGTTCCCGGGGGCCTGGCGCCGGTCTCGCCCGAGTTGTTCGACTTCCTCGTCAAGCAACTCGCTCGCGAGCAAGCCGCGGCCACGCGCATCCTGGCCACCGAGGTCCTGGCGAAGGCCACGCTCTCGAAGGATCAACTGAATGCCCTGGCCGTCGCGATCAAGGAGGCCGGGCCGCTCGAAGTCGACCGGCTCCTTACCTTGTTCGCGAATTCGAATGACGACGCCACCGGGAAAACCTTGATCGCCTCGCTCAAGGGGGCCTCGGCCTTCACGAGCCTCCGGGTCGACGCGATCAAGGCGAGCCTCGCCAAATTCAGCCCCGAGGTTCAGAAGGAGGCCGAGGAGATTTACGCCCGGATCAACGTGGATGCCGCCGGGCAGAAGGAGAAGCTCGAACGGCTCGTCTCGACCCTCGCGGCCGGGGATGTCCGACGCGGCCAGATCGTCTTTCACAGCGAGAAGGCCGCCTGCTTCACCTGCCACGCGATCGGCTATCGCGGCGGCAAGGTCGGCCCCGATCTTTCGAGGATCGGCCAGATCCGCGCCGATCGCGACCTATTGGAAGCGATCGTCTTCCCCAGCGCGAGCTTCGTCCGGAGCTTCGAGCCGGTCGTCGTCGCCACCAGCGACGGCAAGGTCGTCAACGGCCTGCTCAAGAGCGAGTCGGGGGACGAGATGGTCCTCACCACCGGCGCCAACCAGGAGGCCCGCATCGCCCGGGGAGAGATCGAAGAGATCCGCCCGAGCACGGTCTCGGTCATGCCCGCCGGGCTCGACCAACAGCTCACCCCGCAGGACCTCGCCGACCTCGTGGCCTATCTGAAGGCGTGCAAGTGAGAAAGGATTTTGTTGAATCCTTTCACGCTTCCATCGTAGCTCTTGAATTCATTGAAAAGCATGTTTCACAGACTGAGGAGAGATGGGAAGAGATTGTGTCAGCCAGGGGTAGGCCGGTACCGGCAACTCAGAGTATCGGTTATCGCAGGAGTCTGCTAAGCGTTTCTTCCCATTCCTTCTCGACGTCACGCCCCACGAAGAGATAGTCGATGAGACCTTGATGAAAGAGGTCGATGAAGCGTCTGATATCAGACACCCTGGATTTCCATTGATCCTTGCCGTCGATAAAGACGATGTGCGAGACTCGGGATCCGGATCGTTCCTCGAACTCTCGAAGCTCACGACCGACGAGATTGCACTCGTAAACGGCATCGCTCATCTTACTTCCACCATTCTTCTTTCCCCAATATTCCTTGATCTCCCATACGATCAGGGGATTAGCGAGTGAGGGTATGGCACCGTCCAGATTTCGAGCGGTGATATGCAGCTGCTGGTTCACGAGCCAAACACACCGTCGCTGAGGATTCGAGTCGAATTCCAGATTCTTTTGATCGCAGACCAACTTGGCAACCGCGCCCACACTCGAGACAAGGGCCTTGGAAGACTGATACCAGCCCTCTAATTGCGTGACGGTCTTGCCGACCGTCATCTTTTTGGTGGTGCAGAATGCGAGTGCTTCCTCTTCGGTTCTGAGAAGCTCGAAAGCCCGAACCAAGTATTTTTCCCTTGCTTCAAGGTAATCGAAGAAAAGCTGCACGATCTCGTTAGGCACCGGGAAGAATTCACCCGATTCTACTTCAAATTTTGATTCTTTAAATTTAGCGATCCAATCGTCTCGGAAATTTCGCTTCTGCCGAGAAACTACGTTGTAGAAGCGTACGAAATCCCACAGGGGGTGCCGCCATCCGAGGTTCCGCCATCTGGGATCTACGATCATCGAACTTTCTCGACCCCGAAACCATCATCAGGTTCAAACAATCGACCCGGAGGTACGCCTAGGGCCCCCGCCAACCGATGGATCATGGTCAGGGTGGGATTCCGTTCACCCCGCTCAATACCGCCGATATAGGTTCGATGGACCTGTGCTCGATCGGCGAATGCCTCCTGTGAAAACCCAAGGCCTTCACGGATCACACGCACCGTCATTCCGAACTCGATACATTTCGGATTTTTCGCGCTCATGAAAGGACGATCGTAAGAAATGCTACTTGACAGTCTACAGCCTAGAAGTATCATTTCGCCATGAAGTTTACATTCGACGCCAGGCCGATTTTGAAGTGGGCGGGTGGCAAGCAAGGGCTGGCCGATCGCTTGATCGGCTATTTCCCAAGCAGTTTTTCCCGCTATTATGAACCATTTGTTGGGGGCGGGAGCATACTCCTAACCCTGCAGCCATCGAAGGCCGTCATCGGTGACCTCAATGATTGGCTGTTGGACACCTACCTCGCCATTCGTACGGATTACGCCAGGGTCGCTCGGATTCTGGACGGCATGGTCAATACGAGGGATGAATTCGAACGGATCAGGCTTATTCAGCCCGGAACGCTCGACCTTTTTCAGCGTGCCGCCCACCTTATTTATTTGAATAAGACATGCTTCCGCGGATTGTTTCGGGTGAACCGCAAGGGCGAGTTCAACGTGCCCTATGGTGCCTATGAACGTCGCTATTACGATCCCGAGAACCTTGGTGCTGTCGCCGAGTGTCTGCGTGGGGTTGAGGTCCGACACGCGGATTTTGAATTGTGTTTGGCCGATGTCGCCTCGGACGATTTCGTCTACCTCGATCCGCCGTACTATAAGCAAGGTGGCTTCTCGGATTTCGACCGTTATACGAAATGGAAGTTCAAAGAAAACGATCACATCAGGCTTGCGACGGTCTGTCGAGAATTGGATGAACGAGGAGTTCGCTGGGCTGTCAGCAACAGCGACACCGCTTTGGTACGGTCGCTGTTCGACGGTTATACAATGCATGCCATCGCGAATCGTCGAGAAATCAACCTCAACTCAGGAAACCGAAACATCTCCGAACTGCTCATCACGAACTACGAATGATGTCCGGGCGGACGGTTGTTGAGATGCCCGGAGGTCGTGGGAATCTTCCAGGATAACCCGCTGCTGCGTTCGGCCATGTGGCCGATACGCACCCCGACGATTCTCCGAGGGGATTTCTTGACCTTCGGTCACTCCCCGGGGTGCAGCCAGGCGGTCGGGTCGGCATCGCTGGGCATGCGCCAGTCGCCTCGGGGGGAGAGGTTGACGGTCCCCACCTTGGGGCCGTCGGGGACGCACGACCGCTTGAACTGCTGGCTGAAGAACCGCGTGAAGAAGGTCCGCAGCGTGGAATCGAGGACCCCCAGCTCGTAGCGCTCGGAGAACGTCGCGTGTTCCGCCAGGAAGCGGATCTTCTCCGGCGAGTGGCCGCAGCGGATCGTCTGATAGAGGATGAAGTCGTGCAGCTCATACGGGCCGAGGGTCGCCTCGGTCGATTGCTCGATTTCTCCGGTCGCCGAGAAGGGGAGGAGCTCGGGGGAAATGACGGTCTCCACGATCGAGAGCAATGTTTCGCGCGCGGGGCCGGCGGGTAATTCATCCTCGGCGACGTAGCGGACCAGGAACTTCACGAGCGTCTTGGGGATCGAGCAGTTCGGATTGTACATGCTCATGTGATCACCGTTGTAGGTGGCCCAGCCGAGGGCAAGCTCGGAGAGGTCCCCGGTGCCGATCACGAATCCGTGCGACATCAACAAGAAGGTCCGTAGCCTGGCCTGGACATTCTCGAAGATCAGGTCGTGCCGTTTTTCCCTGGGGACGTGGGCCAAGGCCGCGCGGAAGCCTTCGAGGTCCAGGCCCATCGGGTCAATCCCGAACGGCCGATGTTTCAGCTCGCGGAAGGTGTCGAGGGCGAGCGTGGAGATGTCGATCGTCTCGGAAGAAACGCCGAGCTGCTCCATCAGCGCCAGGGCGTTCGTGAGCGTCTTCGACGTGGTGCCGAAGCCCGGCATCGTCAGGCCGTGGATCGCGCGGCGGTCGATCCCCAGCATGTCGCAGGTCTTCACCGCGACGAGGATCGCGAGGGTCGAATCGAGTCCCCCCGAGACACCGATGTTGAGGGGGGCTCCCTCGGGCAGTCGCTCGATCCGCTTGGCCAGCCCCGCGCACTGGATGCTGAAGATCTCGGCACAGCGGCGGTGAAGCTCCGGCCCTTCGGCGGGGACGAACGGTGCGCCGGAAATCGATCGCATGAGCCCCGGCATCTGAGATTCGAGCGAGAAGGGGATGCGGCGAAATCGCTTCGCGTCGTGCGATTCGATGCCGAAGGTGTTGATCGCGCGGCGATCTCGGGCGAGCAGCTCGACGTCGACGTCGGCCGTGATCCAGTAGGAGTCGCGGCGGACGGGATGCCGGCCGTCGCCGATGCGGGGGGACGATTCGAGCAATCGTCCGTTCTCGGCGATCAGGCAATGGCCGCCGAAGACGACGTCGGTGGTCGACTCGGTCGGCCCCGCCCCGGCGTAGGCATAGGCCGCCACGCAACGCCCGGACTGGCCGACGACGAGGTCGGTCCGATACCGATTCTTGCCGATCGTCTCATTGCTCGCCGAGGGATTGAGGAGGATGAGTACACCGGCCATCGCCTGCTGCGCGCTGGGCGGGATCGGCACCCAGAGGTCCTCGCAAATCTCGATCCCCACCACGACCGCCCCTTCGGCGGCCTCGAATAGCAGGTCGATGCCGAACGGGATGTTCCGGCCGACGCCGCCGAGATCGATTTCGGCACGCTCGGCCCCGGTTGCCTGCTGGAACCAGCGTCCTTCGTAAAATTCCTTGTAGGTGGGGAGGAACTGCTTCGGGACAATCCCCAGGACCCGGCCGTCCGCGATCGCCACGGCCGTGTTGTACAGCCCGTTCCCCACGGCGAGCGGGGCGCCCACCACCACCAGTTGCTTTCGCCCCGCCGTGGCACGGGCGATCGTGCCGATCGCCGCATTCGCCGCGTCGAGCAGCGCGGCCTGGCCGAAGAGGTCGCCGCAGCTGTAGCCCGTCACGCACAGCTCGGGGAAGACGACGATGTCGCTGTCTGTGATCTGGTCGAGCACTCCGAGGATTTCCCGGGCATTGGCGGCGGGATCGGCGACGGCGACCTTGAGCGTTGCCGTGGTGATTCGGACGAATCCGTGGATGTTCATGCCGATGTGATTCCTTGAGGCCTGCTGGTGTCATGGAATCTACCAAATCCCCCCAAATCCGCCAAGGATGGGGCCGGGGCCGCACCGTTGGGCCGAAGGGACTGTTGTGTTAAGGTCGGAGGTCTGATCGCGGGAATCCGAAGGGTTTTTGCGAGGACACCAGTCGATTCTGGAATCAAGGCCGGTTTCGCGGCTGCCGGAGAGAGAATCAACCATGTTGCGAATTCGCTCGATCGTTCGACCCGTCCTGCTGCTGGCTGTATCCGTGTCCGTCGTCGGGATCATCCAGGCGTCCGAGGCCGGCTCCAAGGGAGAAGCGAACGTGAAGGAGAAGCCGGGGGCGTTTCGGGTGTATGTCGGAACCTATACCGGGGGGAAGGCGGGGAGCGAGGGGATCTACCTGCTCGAACTCGACCCGGCCACCGGGGCGCTCGAGTCGAAAGGGTTGGCGGGGAAGATCGTCAGCCCGTCGTTCCTGGCGATCCATCCGAGCCGGAAATTTCTCTATTCGGTCAACGAGGTCGGGGAGTTCGGCGGCAAGCCGAGCGGCGCGGTGACCGCGTTCGCCATCGATGAAGCCAACGGCTCCTTGAAGCAGCTCAATCAGCAGGCGACCGTCGGCACCGGGCCGTGTCACCTCACCGTCGATGCCACGGGCAAAAATCTGTTGGTCGCGAACTACGGGAGCGGCAGCGTGGCCGTGCTGCCGATCGCCGAGGATGGCTCGCTCAGGCCGGCCTCGTCGTTCATCCAGCATGCCGGCAAGGGGGCCAACCCCAGCCGTCAGGAAGGGCCGCACGCGCATTCGATCAACCTCGATGCGGCCAACCGGTTCGCCTTCGCGGCCGACCTCGGGCTCGACAAGGTCTTGATCTATGCGTTCGACGCGGCCAAGGGGACGATCGCGCCGAATGCCTCGCCGTTCGCCAAGGTCGCGCCGGGCGCGGGACCCCGGCATTTCGCGTTCCATCCGGGGGGGAAGCTGGCCTACGTGATCAATGAGATGGGGAGCACCGTCACCGCGTTTTCCTACGATCCCGCCGCCGGCTCCTTGACCGAGATCCAGACGATTTCCACCCTCCCCGCCGACTTCAAGGGACAGAACGACACCGCCGAGATCCAGGTGCATCCCTCGGGCAAATTCGTCTACGGCTCGAACCGGGGGCATGACAGCATCGCGGTCTTCGCGGTCGACGAGAAGACCGGCAAGCTGGAGTTCGTGGAGGCGAGATCGACCGAAGGGAAGGTCCCCCGGAACTTCGCGATCGACCCCACCGGCGCGTTCCTGCTCGCCGAGAATCAGGACTCCGACACGGTCGTCGTCTTCCGGATCGACCCGGCCACGGGCAAGCTCACCCCCACCGGCACAAAGGTGAGCGTGCCGATGCCGGTGTGCATCAAGATGATCCCCGCGCCTGCCTCGACTTCGAAGTGATCGAATCGGGCGGCGAGCCCTTGACTGACCCTTCAATCGGTCAAGGGCAACCGGGTTTTGTTCGGCGCGTGCCACCGGACAACCCCGCCGAAACGCCCTGATCCAGTTCGGCGCGGGGCTCCCGACCCCGCCGAAACCCGCGACCGAAGGTCTCCCGATCTTTGCAATCG
>CALKTZ010000770.1 GCA_937997355.1 uncultured Planctomycetales bacterium
GCGGGCGCCCTAGCGATCCCGCCCCTCACGCTCGCACTTCCCGCGTGGCACTGGTCGATCCGAACCGAGCACACGGAATTGCCCCGAACCGAGGGGGCCGATGAAATCGGCGACTCCCGGGACAATCCTTCAAGCTCAGTCCCACTCAAGGACGCTTCCTCCGAGCAAGTCGCACAGTGGCTCGAAACCGGAGGCGCCGAACGGACGATCGTCGCGGCCCCGGCCCTCGCCGACGGCTCCCCCTCGCTCCTCGATTGGTCGTCTGTCGCGAGGCCGTCCCCAGGGTGGCTCCTGGCGGCCTGGGCTTTCGGAGCGTTGAGCGTCGCCGTCGGGACGGTGCTTGGCATGATCCAGCTCCGGAGATTAGTGAGGGGCGCACGAGAGATCGTCGATCCTTCACGGCTCGGCTTGTTCGAGGAGCTATCGGCGAAATTGGGAATTGGGCGGCGGGTCCGGCTGCTCCGGAGCGATCGCGCCGTCATGCCGATGACTTGGGGCTGGCTGAGGCCGATCATCTTGCTCCCCGCGGAGTCGGAAAGCTGGGAGGCCGACCGTATCCGCGCGGTGCTGCTCCATGAATTGGCCCACGTGGGCCGATTGGATTGTCCCACCCAGATGCTGGCGCGGGGTGCTTGCGCAATCTACTGGTTCAATCCGCTCGTCTGGGCGGGGGCGTGTTGCATGCGGGCCGAGCGGGAGCGCGCCTGCGACGACCTGGTGATGGCCTGCGGATCGAGGGGGAGTGTGTACGCCGAATATCTCCTCGAAATGGCCCGAACGCTCCGGGTGAATCGGCTCACGGGATTGGTCGCCACCGCGATGGCCCGTCCCTCGCAACTGGAAGGGCGCCTGCTCGCCATCCTCGACACGAAGCGATGCCGCGATGCCGTCGGCCGCAAGACCGTCGGGCTGACCGCGCTGGGTATTGCCCCCCTGCTCCTCCCCATGTCGGCCCTGACCCTGACCGCCCAGGAGGTCCCACCGAAGGCCGGAGAGGTCGCACGCGTTGCCGTCGCGGACGCCCAAAAAGCCGAGAAGATGGTCGTCACGGGCCGTGTGCTGGACCCCGACGGCAAGCCGGTTCAAGGGGCGCGGGTGGAGGTTGTCGGCAGGCCGAAACGGGTATGGGTCGCGGCCGCCCTGGGAGGCTCGGACGGGTTCGAATTACTCGGCGCGGCGGAGTCCGACGCCGATGGTCGGTTCCGCCTGGAGGCGAATCGCACCTCGTCGAACCGCTACTTCGAGGTGCGGGGGCGTGCGAGCGCACCCCACTTCGGCGCAGGCTGGGCGGAACTCGATCCCGATGCCGAGCAGCCGGCGGCGGATCTTCGCCTGCGCGTGGAGCGCGTGGTCCGGGTGAAGGTCTTGGACGACTCGGGCAAGCCGGCCGCCGGGTTGGATGTGCATCTCAAACAGATCCGAGGCCGGGACAATCTCGGTTACGTCGACAATATTTCGCTCTCGGAGGAAGGACTCGACGGGCGGCGAGGCTGGCCCGGACCGCTCAAGACCGACGGGAATGGAGAATTCCTCCTGACGGGTATCGGGCGCGACCTTTGGGTCTCGCTTCAGTTCCGGTCCATCTGGGAGAGCTACAGCGTGCCGATTGCAACCGGAGACGGGACCGGGGTGGTGACATTGAAGCTCCGGAAGTCCCAGCTCCTTGAAGGGCGTGTCGTCGCCGAGGATACCAACCGGCCCTTGCCCAACTCCATCATCTCGGTGATGCCGCTGTACGACTCGCTTCGCGGCGGGAATTTCGGCACCGTCAAGATTCAGACCGACGCCGAGGGGCGGTTCAAGCTCGATGTCCCGATCGCCAAGCGTTTCCTCGTCCGCGCCTTCCCGACCCCCGGAGAGCCCTATCTGGCCCGCAAGGTCGAGGTCGATTGGGAGAAGGGGAAAACCAAGATGAATCATGAGATCAAGGTTCCCCGAGGGGTCCTGATCCGGGGGAAGGTCGCCGAGGCGGGGTCGGCAAGTCCCTTGCCCGGGTCCTGGATCGAATTCCACCCTTCCAGGTACGATCGCAAGAATCTCACGGGCAATGAATCGACGGTCGCCAGCGCGGCCGACGGCACATTCCGGCTCGTCGTGCCTCCCGGCAAGGGGCACCTGTTGGTCTTCGGCCCGAGTCCGGATTTCATCCTGGAGGAGATCGGCTCGAACTCGCTCCAGGGCGAGAAACGAGGAGGCACGCGGTATCGCGCCCACGATATCGTCGCCTATGACGTCCCGAAGGATAGCCCACCGGTGGCGCTGACGTGTACGCTCCGGCCGGGGAAGACGGTCCGGGGTCGGATCGTGGGGCCGAACGGCGAGTCCGTGAACGATGCCTTGATGATCTCGACGCTCATCGTGCAGCCGTTCCACCCTGAATGGCGGGGCGACCTGGCGAGGCATGCCCGCGAAGGGAAATTCAGCCTCCACGGCGTGGACCCGGACACGTCGACGCGCGTTGACTTCCTGGACCCGGAGCACGAGTGGTGGACGAGCCTGGAAATCTCCGGAAAGCAGGCAGGCGAGCCGCTGATCGTCCGGCTTCAACCTTGCGGAACGGCGAAGGCTCGCCTGGTGGATTCGGCCGGAAAGCCGCTGGAGAAGCGTTTTCCCTGGTTCGAAATCCTCGGCAATCCCGGCCCTCCCAAGGGAGATACCCGGAAGGAAGTCGGCGAGGCGCTCTACGCCGATGCCGCCTATCTGCCCAACGTCGATCGGAAGCACTACTGGAACACGTCGCTGACGGACGCCGATGGGCGAATCACCCTCCCCTCGCTGATCCCTGGCGCTCTCTACCGGATCAGCGATCCGTCGACCTCGGTCGATCGGGACAAGGGGATTCAGGCCCGCAAGGACTTTACCGTCAAGCCGGGCGAAACGGTTGACCTGGGGGATATCCTGATCGAGAAGCCCCGAAGCTGATGGCGGGTGGTTGCGCAAAATCAACCCGCCCTCTGCTATGCTTGACCCGATCTTGTCGCCCGTGCTGTTCTGAACGCTACGGATCTCGCGGCCAATTCCTGAAGGATCAGGGGCCGGGCGACTTCATCGGAGACGATGCCATGGCAACGCGCAGGGGCTTTCTTCAACGAGGCGTG
>CALKTZ010000771.1 GCA_937997355.1 uncultured Planctomycetales bacterium
TAGCTCGCCCGTCGGCTCATCGTATTGCCCGCGAAGACGTTCTCCGCGACCGCCGCTTCGAGGAAGCCCTCGGGCGCGTAGACCTTGACCTTGCCGGACTTCACGTCCGCCTCGGTGACCACGCCCCGGACGCCGCCGTAATGGTCGACGTGGCTGTGCGTGTAGATCACCGCCTTCACGGGCCTCTTCGGGCGGTGCTTGAAATAGAGCCCAATGCCGACCTTCGACGTCTCCTCCGAGACCAGCGGGTCCACGACCACGAGCCCCTCGGCCCCCTCGATGATGGTCATGTTCGAGAGATCCAGGTTGCGGACCTGATAGATGCCGTCGGCGACCTTGAAGAGCCCGCTCATGTTGATGAGCTGGGATTGACGCCAGAGGCTCGGGTTGACGCTGTCGGGGGCCTTCTCTCCTTCCTTGATGAAGCCGTATTTCGTCGGGTCCCAAATCAAATTACCGGCCTGGCCCTTGATCATCTCGCCGGGGAGCGGGGCGACGAGTCCCTTCCTGGCGTTGTCGAAATCGGAGGTGTCGGAGAAGGGGAGTTGCTCCAGCAGCTTATCATTCGCCGCCTTCGTGGCCTCGGTGGCATCCTTGCGAGGCACCTGTGCCCATACGGCGGAGGTCGCCAGTATTGCCGCGAAAGCACAGAACGTGAACGAATGGGATGAGCAAAGACGCCGAATCATGGTTGCGTTCCTCTGCGGAGTCGGGCAAGTTCGACAAGGATGCCAACCCGGTCCCTCATGGTGTTCTCTTCGGCGACTCATCTTAACTTCGGGTTACATCAGGAGAAAGGACGTTGTCCGCGTCGCGCCTCGTCCTATTCGGGTCGGGTTCGGGGGGGCTGATTGGGCGGATTCCCGGTGATCGACTTTGTGGACGAGGCGCACGCTCATGGTGAGTCGAACACCCTGTTATGACTCTAGTAATTCAATTCTTTTCTTTTAAACAAACATGACCGCCATGATCGGACTCGGGAGCGACTTCGGGAACTTCATCGGCGGACGGAGGATTCCATGAGATCTTCTGGGTGGCATGCGGGAACTCTGGCCCTGTCCGCGTTCATGCTGGCGTCCTGTGGGGCGTGTTCCGAATGGCCGCCCGCAGTGTCTTCGGTTGCCGAGATCCAAGGAATCCCCTCCACGCAGCGCAGCTTCAGGGGCATCGGGATCGGAGATCGAGAGGTCCAACTGATCGTCGAAAGATTCCCAAATCTCGATTATCTCTACATCAATTCGACTTCAACTGTCTCGGATCGCGGGATTTCTCAATTGGCGAAGTGCAAGAGGCTCCATCAGTTGGTGATCGAGAATGGCGGTCGCATCACCGACGCGGGGATCGTCGAATTATCGGGGATTCCGAGCCTTCGAGAATTGATGATCACGAACGCCCCGCCGATCACGGACGCATCGCTGACCGCACTCGGCCGCAACAAGTCCC
>CALKTZ010000772.1 GCA_937997355.1 uncultured Planctomycetales bacterium
CAAGGCGGCGGTCGTGCGCGGGTCATGTCGGCCTCACGGGGCCGCCGTCCCGACGATCGCCAACGAGGCGAGGCCGGGCGGTGGATCGGTTGTCTCAGGGGTTTCCGTAGTACGCCGGGATGCCCTCGTTGAGCGACTCGGCGAGCCGTTCGCCGATCGACTGCACGGCGAGCTGCTGCACACGCTCGATCTCGTCGGGCAACGGCATCAGGCGGAATGTCTGATTCAGCGGCTCGACTTCGACGGAGCAGTGGAAGCCGTACAACGCCCGTTCGCCGCGAGATGAGTAGACCGGGGCTTCGAGGACCACTTCCTCGGGGATGTCGGCCGTCGAATCAACCTTGGCGTTGATCTCGCGTCCGAGCGACTCGCGGTTGCGCGTGACCTCGCCGGTCCTGGCGTCGGTCGTCTCCCATCGGATCTTGCGGACGCGATCGAGCAGGATTCCCGGCTGGAGGGTGCCCGCCAGTTCGATCCGCAGGAGTCGGACGAAATCCTTCTGGCTGTAGTAAGTCTTGTCCTCGCGGAGTTCGCGGATCTTGTCGAAGACGTTGGATGTCTTGAGGTCGAACCGCGCCTGGTCGAGCCGATTTTCGGCGTCGTCGATCACGAGCACGACCGCGTCTTCGTCGTACCAGACGACCGGGGAGCATCCTTCCTCGCCGTCGAACCGATTGGCCAACCGGATGATGTCTTCGATCTGATCGACGCTGTGATTACGCGGGCTCGGCTCGATCGCCCGGCTCTCGATCTTCCCGTTGACAGCGAAGGTCTTCACTCGGGGGTCGAGCCCAGCAATCTCGATGGGCTTCGCGGCCTCGGCCGCAAGCGTTGCGATGTACTTGATTGCGTCCGCGATCATTCTTCATCGTCCCCTAAAAAGCTGGACTGGTTGACGTTGTCGAGGGAATCCGGATTGATGCCGATGTGGCCGCCCTTGAAGAGCCGGCCGGAATAGACCTTGGTGTGATGGACGGGCACCTTGGACGCCGACAGGAGCCGGAACCCGACCTGGTCGCAGGAGCCGTCGTCGTTGGGGATTGGCGTGATCTCGACGGTGAGCGTCACCGATCGAGGCTTGCTGTCGTTGGGCCTGTCCTCGCAGTCGGCGGCGGCGCGGGCGAGGTGTCGGCCGAACACGGCCAACCCTTTGCCCCCGTCGAGCTTGCCGAGCGATTCGAGGGTCAGTTTCTGCAACTGCATTTGGACCTCGCTGGAGTGAAGGGAACGGAACTTACGGATGCTTCCGGGGTTGGATAGGAAAGGAGGCCGACTTGACTAATGTTACTACAGTTTATAAACTGTATAAGATTTAGTCAAGAACCGACTAAGCTTTGTAAGAGGGGTAAGTTGTGTACAATGTGGTAAGCCAGCGGATAAACTCCAGTGAGATCCCCACTCACGAGGAGCACTGGCTAATGGCACGCAAGAAAACCGAGGAATCGAAAGTGGAGTTGAAGCCGATCAAACTCGCGGTTGATCCGGATACGCACCAAATGGCGCGAGAGCTTGCCGCGAAAGAAGGGGTCTCGATGACGGTCTTCGCGAAACAGCATTTCTCCGACCTCGTGAAAGAGATGTACAAAAAGCGAAAGTGACTCAGCCGATCAGCTCGGCCGGGTAGTGATCGAGCCGGTAGAACGCGGGCCTAATTAGAGGCCGTATAGCGGTAGCGGCGGTCCCTGTAATTTCGCGTGGGGCCACCTCGCGGCTTGATGCCGGAAAGCCGATTGAGGCCCGCGCCGACCGGCACGAACGCCCAGCACCTACCGCTGCGAATCTGCTGGATCGTGAAAGCGTGGACCGTGAACAGGTCGCCGATCTGCTGATTGCTGTATCCGAGGCTGATCAGGTATTTGATCTCGGACACGCTCGATTCTGTGAGCTTGGCAGCGCCGTTGGACTCACCAAATTGCGACACTAACCGTCCCAACTTAGAGGCGTGCTGAATGTTCTCTGCCTGAGTGACGTACTCAAGGTTTCCGACATGGTTGTTGGTGGGGTCGGCGTCCTTATGGTTTACAACGCGCCCCTCGGATGGCGGCCCGTAGAACGCCATCGCCACGAGCTGATGTACGCCTCGCTGAAACATCCTTCCGCAGACCGCGTAGAGGTTAACCCGGCGGTATTTCTTGTTCTTTTGCTGGAAATCAGCCAAGACACCCGGGCGAAGGCCGCTATTCGAACGAATCCTCCCCAGGTTGCTCGCCGAGTAAGCCCCGGAAAGCACAAAGCCATTGAAATCAGGGATGACCCTCCATATCTCATTAGTCGCGACGCTCATCCGATTAGTTCCTCCGGGTACTGCTTGAGTTCGTAGACCCAGAGCCCCTTGCCCTGGTCCGTGGCCGTGATGTCGCATCCGGCCTTCTTTAAATCGCTCAGCCTGCCGGTGTGGTTGCCGATCCGCATTTCGAACTGCATCTCGGAGTTCGTCGTCGGCCCCTCGATGAGCCTTCGCAGGAGCCGTTCGTTCTGCCCCCGCAACCGCCTGCGATCCTTGGGCTTCACGTTGGGATCGCACGACGGAATCAGGCGCGGTGCGTCGAGGAGGCTGAGTTGCCTGAAAGGAGCCATTTCAATCCCCCTTTCAGGCTGCGATGTAGAGTTGTTCAAGCGAGTCGAGATAGGTCATCAGCTCGTTGTATTCAGCGATCCATTCGGATCGCGAAATTGACAGGCACTTTTCCGTGGTGATTAACGCCTGAATGAGCTTTCCGTTCCGCCAGACAATAGGGTCTCCGGTCTCATTCTTGTTTGTTAAGCCGTAGCTCTGAAGTTCGTGACCTTGAAATTTGAGGTCCGCGTAAAGGCGACGGGTTGGCCAGGGCGAACGATACAGGACGCCATCCTTTTTCATGACGAAATGCTTGCCGCGAAAGTAAGAGTCAGGATTGGAATTAACCCAGCCCCAAATGGTTCCGTTTAACTCCAAGGAAATGATGTCGAAGGGATCATGAGTCGGGAGTTGCCCCCATATCGCCTTAGTGAGCTGGCGTGTACCGACTCTCAAGGTTTTGATCGAGACTGCCGTTGTGGTGATCTCTGCTTTCGCGGAATCGATCAAAAGAACGTCGCTCATCTCTCGCTCCTTTCTCGTCAATAAGCCCCGACCGTCTGAGCCCGCCCGATCTTGGCGTGATAGGCATCGATGACCGTCCGGCTGAAGTAGTCGCGGACACTCGGCGTCGTTGGGCTGGCCAGGTCCATGAAGATCCTGGGGTGGCCGTTGGGCTGAATCGCCGCGCGGTTGTCCTGGAGGCGGACGCCGCAGTCGTTGCAATACTTGGCCAGCACGGGGTTCTTCTCGCGGCACTCGGGGCAGCGATCGAGCACCTTGCGGGCCGGCATCGCCAGGAATAAACCTTTGTGGCCGTCGATCAACTTGATGTCGTGGATCGCGAAACCGTCGTCGAGGATGACCGAGCAATAGGCCCGAATGCGGCCGTTGTTGGGGTTGTCCTCGGTCGCGAGCTTGATGCGGACTTCGGTGATTTTCACGGATGCTTGCCTCGGGGGTTGTTGATGGAAAACTGTCGAACTCGGGATTGAGCCTCGCCGGAATCGGACCGGCCGGTGTTAGAGCACCGCTGCCACAGGAGGCCCACACGATTTCGCCCAGTGGTTCGCATGGCACCGGGGATCGCTGGCGGCGTTACGGGGGCGAAAGGAACCACAACTCCCCCTGCAATCCGGTTTGCCACCCGCCGCCCTGGCTTCCGGATCGTTGCTCGTCATCGTCGCGCCGCCTCGGCCTCCTGTTCCACGGGGTTTAGTGTGTCGATCCACTTCTGGATTCTGC
>CALKTZ010000773.1 GCA_937997355.1 uncultured Planctomycetales bacterium
CATATGTAGAGGAAAAGATTCCGTTAGATCCAAAGTCCAAGAAAAATGCGTCCAAGTCCAAGGGTAAGGTCAAGGCCGAGGAGGACCGCCGCCTGACCCGCTGGATGTGCAACAACTTCTTCGACATCCGCGCATTCGGGGCGGTCATGACGACCGATACCAATTGCGGCCAGGTGCGCGGGCCGATCCAGTTCGGCATCGCCCGCTCGCTCCACCCGATCGTCACCAGCGAGCACGCCGTGACGCGATGCGCCGTCACGACCGATAAGGAATCCGAGAAGCAGGACGGCGGGAATCGGACGATGGGCCGCAAGTTCACCGTCCCGTACGGGCTCTACCGCGTCCACGGGTACGTGAATGCCACCCTCGCGGGGGGCGTGAACGGGACGGGCTTCTCGGAGGAGGACCTCGACCTCTTCAAGCGGGCTCTTGACCAGATGTTCGAGCTCGACCGATCCGCCGCGCGGGCGAACATGCGGCCGGTCGCCTGCATCGCCTTCCGGCACGAAAGCCCGCTGGGCAATGCACGGGCCGACCGGCTCTTCGCCCGGGTCCAGTGCAAACCGGTGAAGGGGGTCCAGCCCCTCCCGCAGGATGCCAGGGTAGAATCGTCGGAAGGCCGCCCCCCGCGCTCATCCAGCGATTATGAATTCTCCGTGGACAAGGCCGCTCTCCCCGATGGGGTCACCATCCAGAACTGGATCGATTGGGCCTGAGACCATGCCTTACGCCGAATCGGAACTCCTCCCCATCTCCGCCCTCCAGCATTTGCTCTACTGCGAGCGACAGTGCGCGCTCATCCATGTCGAGCGGCTATGGGCGGAGAATCGATTCACCGCCGAGGGGAACATCCTTCACAAGAAGGCCCACGGCGGCAAGACCATGAAACGGCCCGAAGGTCGAACCCTCCGGGCCGTGTCGCTCCGGAGCTTCGCACTCGGGCTCTTCGGAATTGCCGATGTGATTCAGCAGAAGCCCGGCGAACCCGCCATCCCCGTGGAATACAAACGCGGTCGCCCCAAAAAGAACGATTGCGACCGCGTTCAGCTCTGCGCCCAGGCCCTTTGTCTGGAAGAAATGACCGGCCAGTTCATCCCTCGCGGCGAATTGTATTACGGCAAAACTCGGCGCCGAGTCGTGGTGGAGATGACGCCGGAGATGCGGAGTATCACGTTCAGATACGCTCTACGCCTCCATCAATTGATCGGGAACCGCGAGACACCTCCCGCCGAGCCCGGCCGCAAATGTGAGCGATGTTCGCTCCAGGCCCTCTGTCTGCCTCGCCTGGGAGGCCGAGGATCTGCCCGTTTTGGCTTCGAGACTCTGCTCGAATCAATCCTCTCCACTTCGAACAACGAGCGGGCTTGCGATCCATGAAAACTCACCTGAACACGCTCTACGTGACAACCCCGGGGTCGTACGTCGCCAAGCAGGGTGAGGCCGTGCAGGTCCGCGTCGACGGCAAAACCCGAGCCCAGTTCCCCCTCCACAACCTGGAAGGAATTGTCTGTTTCGGACGCGTTGGCTGCTCGCCGGCCCTGCTCGGAGCTTGCGCCGAGAAGGGTGTTGCCGTCTCCCTGTTCTCGGAGTACGGCCGCTTCCTGGCATCAGTGCGTGGTTTCTCTCACGGAAATGTCCTGGTCCGTCGTCGACAATACCGTTTAGCCGACGACCCCGCGATCGCCCTGGAAGTTGCACGCCGCATCGTCCTTGCGAAAGTCACCAATTCCCGGAGCGTGCTGCTTCGCGCGGCCAGAGATGCGGGGGATACTCAGGGACGTGTCGACGAACTGCAACAGAAGGCGTCTCGACTCGCGGCGACGGTGCATGAGCTACGGCAGGCCGGAACGCTCGACGCCGTGCGTGGCCTTGAAGGAGAGGCCGCTACTCATTATTTCGGCGCATTCAATGCACTCTTCAGCTCCGCGACAACACCAAATACCTTTCAATTCTCGACACGCAGCCGCCGGCCCCCCCTCGACCCGATCAATGCCCTGATCTCGTTCCTGTACACCTTGCTGGTCCACGACGTGCGATCCGCCTGTGAGGGGGCCGGCCTCGATTCGTGCGTGGGCTTCCTTCATGCCGATCGTCCGGGCAAACCAAGCCTCGCCCTCGACATCATGGAAGAGTTGCGTGCCTACCTCGCCGATCGCCTGGCCTTCTCCCTCATCAACCGCCGGCAAATCACGTCGGAGGGATTTCGTCAGCTCGACACCGGTGCGGTCTTGATGGACGACACGACCCGCAAAACCGTCCTCGTGGCTTATCAAGAGCGCAAGCGTGAAACGCTGACGCATCCGGTCCTCGGCGAATCCACCACGGTCGGAATGCTCCCCCATCTTCAAGCTCTGCTCCTGGTGCGCTGGATTCGTGGCGACCTGGACGCCTACCCACCATTTCTCTGGAAAGGATGATCATCCAAAGCCGAGCCCTGGTTGCTCCGGCCTGCCGACTACAAGATCCTTGAGCAAATTGAAACCGAGGAACGTCCGTGTATATGCTCGTGACATACGACGTCGAAACCACGACCCCGGCCGGCAAAAGACGTCTGCGTCAACTTGCCCGTGCTTGTCTAGATTACGGGCAACGCGTGCAACTCTCGGTCTTCGAGTTGAAAGTTGATCCCGCCCAATGGGCAACCTGTCGCGATCGACTCCTTTCGATCTTTGATTCCGAGCAAGACAGTCTGCGATTCTATTACCTCGGGAATGGCTTGGAGAACCGTGTCGAGCACCATGGTGCAAAATCGGGCTACGACGTGGAAGGTCCACTCATCGTATGACGCGAAGCCGTAGTGCGCATCGCTGGCCCGGGAAGTTCGCGATCGCCCGAATGCTCTTTGACAATTCGGGTTAGCAAAAACACGTATCGCACTTTATCATGGTGCACTTCGCGAACGATCGAGGTTCGCGAAAACCACCTTCCAAGTGTCTATCCCAATAGCACTTGTGAAGGTGGAGTCGCCCCCCGCGCGGGGGCGCGGATTGAAACGGTGAGCAGTACCAAGTCAGAAATTTGGCGGGAATGTCGCCCCCCGCGCGGGGGCGCGGATTGAAACTTCTTGGCCATGACAACGCCCAGCAAGAGTACACGTCGCCCCCCGCGCGGGGGCGCGGATTGAAACTGTATCGGGCCGCCCGGTCCGAGCATCCCGAGTGGGTCGCCCCCCGCGCGGGGGCGCGGATTGAAACGGCTCCCCGGGGCGTCCTGCTGGCATGTCACGACGTCGCCCCCCGCGCGGGGGCGCGGATTGAAACACGGGAGCTTATCGACCGCCTTTTCGATGACTTCGTCGCCCCCCGCGCGGGGGCGCGGATTGAAACCACGTAACGGAGCCGAGCAGCGTCTGAGATGGCCCGGTCGCCCCCCGCGCGGGGGCGCGGATTGAAACACCAGGGTGCGTAGGTTATTTTTTCTTCGGTTGAGGTCGCCCCCCGCGCGGGGGCGCGGATTGAAACCCAATGTTGCCGCCCCCGTCGCCCGAGTAATCCGGTCGCCCCCCGCGCGGGGGCGCGGATTGAAACTAGACTCAATAATTTTAAGTTTTTTTGCTAGCAAAGTCGCCCCCCGCGCGGGGGCGCGGATTGAAACTGTAGATCCTCGGGGGTCGGCGCGTCGGCCACCTGGAGTCGCCCCCCGCGCGGGGGCGCGGATTGAAACAATTTATAGGGGGTCTACTGACTTCAACCGAAGGTCGCCCCCCGCGCGGGGGCGCGGATTGAAACAGAGATGGGTGAACAGTATCAAGGTCGGAACGTCAAGTCGCCCCCCGCGCGGGGGCGCGGATTGAACCGGAAGG
>CALKTZ010000774.1 GCA_937997355.1 uncultured Planctomycetales bacterium
GATCGCGACCGCCGTTTCTGCTGCCTTCCCTATGAAGTTCCGCAGTCCGTCGATCTGCCGATTTTCCTCGATCATCGCACGGCGGACGCGATCGAACGCCACGCGCTCGACGACACATCGGTCGAGCTTGGAGGCGTCCTGATCGGTAAGGAATGCGTCGATCCCGAGACCAACGAACATTTCGTTTGGATCACGAATTCACTGGAAGCGAAGCATTACGCCAATACACAGGCCAGCTTCACCTACACGCACGATTCCTGGGAAGAAATCTCCCGGGAGCGCGATCGCCTGTTCCCCGATCTGGATATCGTCGGCTGGTATCATACACATCCCAGCTTCGGGATTTTCCTGTCGCATCACGACCTGTTCATTCACAAGAATTTCTTCAGCCAGCGACTCCAGGTGGCTTATGTGGTCGATCCGATCAACCAGAGCCGCGGTTTCTTCCAGTGGCGCGATGGCTCGATGGTCCAGCTCGGGGGATTCTACCTCGTCGGGGATCGCGAGCATCGCCAGACGATGGCAAGGCAACTGAATGACCTGGAGAATGTGGGCAACCGTGAAGGTACCGGGATCGCGGGCCTTTCTCCCCGCCTGGAAGCGGAGCTGATCCGAATGCTCAATCGACCGACCGCTTCGTATGCGACGTACTCCCCGGCCGAACGCGCGCAGGTCGCCGTCATCTTCACGATGCTCGGCGGCTTGCTGGGAGCACTCAGCCTGGCCGTTGCATTCTGGCTCTATCAACTCGGTATCAGGGCCCAGGAGCACGGCGAAGCCCTCGATCACATCGCCCGATCGTTGGAAGAATCCTCGAATCAGCAACGAGTCGCGCTCGATCTCTTCCTCGAACAGGCGAAAGGCGACAAGTCGCCCGAATTGATCGAGCGGTTCTCGAAATCGCTCAAGGAGCGCGCCGAACTCATCCATAAGCTCGAAACTCAGGTCTCGATCAGCCGGAACCTGGCGGAAAACGCCAAGGAGTTGGAGAAGAAACTCCAATCTCAAGCCGCCACGCTGGAGACCGCGAAGAGAAATCTGGATCGCTACGAGCAAGATCAGCAAGAAGCTTCGAAACGTCGCGAGGAGCTTGCCAAGCTCCAGGAGACGGTCGAGGCGCAAAAGACCAAATTAGAAAGTCAAGCAGCCGTGGTCGATACGGTCGAAGGGAAGCAAGCGGAAGAACTCCTGCAACGTCTCACGCAAACCCAGTATTTTGCATATCTCGGCTGGGGCCTGGGAATCCTTTTCGGTATCGTGGCGATCGTGGTCTCATACCTTCACTGGTCGCCGAGACCTGAAGTGATCGACTCATCCCTGACGCATCGCATTTCCTGATCGGATCGCAAAATCGGTCGGAGTCGGTCAGCTCCTCGATCTTGAATTTCCCTTCCTCATCCTTCCTTGCCCACCATGCGAAAAATTGACGGTCGTTTGATGCGGGCCATCCTCCCGTTCATTGCGCTTATTCTCATGGCATTCGGCGATGGCCGAATTCATGCCCAGGCTGTCGGTTTGGAAGCCGCGCCCATGCCAGCCTCCGCCAAACCATCGACGGGCACTGAGAGCGTCAACGATCCCGAACGCGTGCCGGTACCCGTCCCAGAACCGAGTGCAAAGGCGATTGAGTTTCATCGAGGCAATAATCTGCTCTGGGCGGTCGATGAAATTTGGGCGTTGATTGTCCCGGGGTTCATCGCGTTTTCCGGGCTCTCGGCAAGGATTCGAGATTTCTCACGCCGATTGGGACGAAACCGTTTCTTCACGATCGGCATTTATGTCGTGCTGTATCTGATCCTGGTTTTCCTGATCGATTTTCCGCTCTCTCTTTATCAAGGCTATTACCGGCTCCATGCCTATGGTCTCTCGAATCAGACCTTCCTGAAATGGCTCCGGAATGGTCTTGTAAGTCTGGGAGTAGCCGCCATTGTCGGCGTTTGTTTCACCTGGGTTCCTTACCTTCTCCTCGAAAAAAGTCCGCGCCGCTGGTGGCTCTATACGGCCTTGCTGATCGTCCCGTTTCTCTTCGCCGCCATGCTCGTGATGCCGATCTGGATCGCGCCTCTTTTCAACGACTTCGGACCGATGAAGAACAAGTCGCTCGAACAGTCGATCCTTGCCCTGGCCGAGAAGGCAAATATCCAGGAGAGCCGGGTTTTCGAAGTGAACAAGAGTGTCGACACCAATGCGGTCAATGCTTATGTGACGGGCTTCCTCTCCTCGAAACGCATCGTCCTCTGGGATACCCTGATCGCCAAACTTGGGGAGAAAGAACTGCTCTGCGTCATGGCTCACGAGATGGGCCATTACGTTCTCGGTCACGTGGTCCGCTCGATCCTCCTATCTTCCATCATCCTCCTGATCGGACTGTTTCTCGTTGATCGAATGGGTCGATTATTGATCGCCCGTTTTATCCATCTTCTTCGGTTCGACAGGCTCTCCGATGTTGCTTCCGTCCCCTTGTTGATGATGCTCATCCAGGTGAACAGTCTCATCCTGAGCCCGGCCGTGCTGGCGTATAGTCGTTACCAGGAACATGAAGCGGATCGTTACGCCCTCGACTTGACGCGCGCCAATCATTCCGCGGGCATGGCATTCGCGAAGCTTCAAAAAGAGAATCTCGGGGTGCCTCGTCCCTCATGGTTCTATCGCATTTTTCGAGCAACCCATCCGAGTATCGGAGATCGGATCGATTTTTGTAACGAATATCATCCCTGGATAAACTCCCAAGAAGTAAAGAGCCAAGGCGATTGAGAGGGAGCGGTCCATCGGCTACTGACAACTGTCCAATCCTTGAACGAATTCCGTGGATTTGGTAGTTTATCGAATCAAATTTGGTTGATTCTCTCCGACAAGCTGATGAGCCCACCTTGAAGTCTGCCGTTCGGATGAGGGATGTCATCCCGGCGGACTGTTGCTGATCACTCCCCCGCCCACCTTGCCGATGGTTCTCATCGCTCGAGTCAGGATGGCTGAAATCGCCCGGCGAGAAGGTTTCAGGAGAAATTGAGTGATGAAGTTCGATGCAACTTCGTTTGTCTTAAAGCTGAACAAACCGGGCAGAGTCATCTGGGCGTGGGTCCTCGCGGCCGTCGTAATCGGCCTGACCGCGCCAAACCTGACGAAGCTCGCAGCCGAGGGGCAGGCCAAGTTGGTCGGAGGGAATTCCGAGAGCCACAAGGCCACAGAAATCCTGAAGGAAGCCTGGCCCGAGCAGGCCCATTCCTCGATGGCGGTCCTCGAATTACACCGCCCCGGTGGGATCACCCAGGCGGATCGCGATTTCGCGATCCGCATCGCGAGCCGACTT
>CALKTZ010000775.1 GCA_937997355.1 uncultured Planctomycetales bacterium
ACATTCGGGCAAGCCCACGACATCGATGATGATGGTCGTTTCACCATCTTTCTCTCGAACTGGTTGGGGAGGATCGGCCAGGGGAGCCAGGCGGTCGATGGCTTCGTGCGGGTCGCTGACCTGGACGAGATGTACTCGACTCCCTTCAGCAATCATTGCGACATGATGTACCTCAGCGCGAGTCTGGAAGCCGGCCCGCACTTGCGCACGATCGTGGCCCACGAATACACGCACGCGGTCATCTTCAGCCGGAAGACCCTTGGCTATGGGCGGCCGGGTCGCGGCGAGGTTCGCATCGAGGAAGAGGGGTGGCTCGACGAGGCATTAGCCCACCTCGCCGAAGATTTGCACGGCTTCTCTCGTTCCAACCTGGATTATCGAGTGAGTGCCTTCCTGTCGAGGCCGGAGAGTTATCGGCTGGTCGTGGACGATTATTACTCCGCGAATTTGTTCCGCAGCCACGGCAACCGTGGGAGTACCTATCTCTTCCTCCGATGGTGTGCCGATCAGTATGGACCGAATCTGTTGCCGAATCTCATCAGTTCGGATCGGACTGGACTGGCGAATCTCGAATCGACCACACGCTCAACGTTTGCTGATCTGTATCGTCGATGGACCGTCTCGCTTGCCGCGATGGCATTGGGAGCGGACGTGCTCGAACCGCAGGCCGGCAACCGAGGCTATCGAACCATCGAGTTGCGTGGGCCTGTCGAGGATCGATTCCTGGCCGGTCCGCGACTTGACCGTTATCGCGTCGGCGATGGAGATATGGATTGGGATTCGACGGGAACGAGCAGTCGCTTCATTGTCGTCGAGGGCGCGGGCACGGAAGCAGTCGAGGTCGCGATTTCGGCCCCTAGCACTGCCGAGCTTCAGGTAACTTCGGTTCCTTTGCCGCGTGATTTACCGACGATCGATCTGAAAACGAGTACCTCGTACGACGTCAATGGAGACCTAAATCTTACGATTCTCGCGGAAGGCCACGGGGCATCGGCCATCCAACTGTCGGCCCTCGCATGGGAGCCGCGGGTTCCTGCCGCCGATTCTCGATCTTCGAGACTCCCATCCGGCCGACTCGACCAGTCCGAAATCCTCGCGCATTTCGGGAAGTCATCGCTCGAGGAAGGTCAACGCCTCAAAAGCTCGGTCATCAAACTGGCCGGGGTTTGTCGAGGGAGTGGTCCGTACATTCTGAAACTTGCAGGGATCGACGCGGCGGGCCATGCGGTCACCGCGTGGGCCGATATCAATCTTGTTGGGAAAACTTCCTGGACGCTGCCCGGCCAAAAAGATGTGGCCTCGATGTCTTCAACTTCGCCCCAAGACTGAAGAGCTCCGGCTCAAAATCGGAAGATCAACATAATAACGATTTCTCGTATTTTATATTCACAAACATTATCAATATCCGTTGCTCTCGAAAGTTTCTCGCGATGAACCGTTGACCTATGGAATCCTAGAGAATACAGTGAGCAAACGTGGGTTTTTTTGGATTTATTGGAAATGCTTCGAGGTGACTTGAGGCGATTGCACGTGATTCTCTGAATCGACCCATACATGAGATGTCTCATCTTGGTGGTTGTCGGGATCATCGCTGTCTCCCCCAGCAGGGTTGGTGCATCGCTTGCGCTCCCCGTCACCATCTCCAAGGTGACCTTCGATCTTTCCCTGAATTTCTCCACGGTTCCCACCTTTCATCGCGTCGACCCATCTCAACCTCTCAACGCGCGACGAGATTTCCCAATCGATAGCTTCTTCGAGTTGGAAGAAGAAGAAAACCAGGGCTGTAACGAGTTTCATCACTCGCAGGGGCATGCTCACTCGCCCTTTGTTTCTTCGTTCATCTTGCCGGTTGTGACAACGAATAATTCCTCACCAATCGGCCCACGCCACTCGGGCCGTTCGTGTTTGCTGCGCTGTTGAAATTCAGCAAGGATCGCGCTTTCGCATGAGGATCGCCTGACATTCCTTTAGACCGTGGAGTGTGGGCTTTGGTGTTTGCCGAGTCATGCGAACTGTGATTCCTAATGATTTCGTCCACCGAGGCAACTCATCTTCGTAAGCACGATGCGAGCAACTTTGCGGAACGCCGAAGATTCAATGCAATCGAGCACGATTCACCCCTTCATTCTGATCCGGCCAACCAATAGATCGAGAAGGGCCATCCGCGGTTGAGTCTGCTTGAGTTGCTTGTGCTGTCGACGCCGCGCCCCTGAGCTGCGATTGCACGGGAGTATGCGGTGATGGCGAAAAAATTAGTCCGAATCTCGATTGCGTCGTGGGATTGCATTGAGGATCGGATGAAATCTGGGCACATGCGAATTTATGAAAGAAGGCTATGAAATGCGTATACATCGATGGAATGGACTGCTCCTGACGGCAACGGTGGCGACGCTGACCGTCGTATCCGCCGCTTGGGCCGAGGAATTCAAGGGGAAGATCAAATCGATCGACCGCGCCAAGGCACAGTTTGTCGTTCATGACGAGGCCAATGAACGAGAAGTCACGGTCAATCTGCCGACGGGGGCATCACTCAAATCCAATGCCGACAAACGGCTTCAGCTCAAGGATTTACATGAAGGGGATCATGTCGTCGTTTCAGACTCGGTGATCGCATCCAAGGTCACGGTTGATGTGGCGGATTCGTCGAAACCCAAAAAATCGATGATCCAGGAATTCTGGTATAACTTCACCCATAACCTGTTCAAGCCTCTCTTACTCTTCTTTTATCTCGGATTCCTCGTCCCCATCCTCAGGGTCAAGCTGGAATTCCCCTACGTCGTTTATCAGGCATTGGTCATTTATCTCCTGATCGCGATTGGCTGGAAGGGGGGAGAAGAGCTCGCGGCGCTCGAGTCCAATCAGTTCGGCGCGATTCTCACATTCATGGGGGTCGGTTTCGTCACGAATTTCCTGATCGGTATCCTCGCATACTTCATGCTCTCGTTCATGACGACGATGCGCCGCATCGATAAGGCCACGGTGGCCGGCTACTACGGATCCGACTCCGCGGGAACGTTCGTCACCTGCCTCGGCGTGCTGGCCACGGCACATGTGGCGTTTGACGCGTATATGCCGGTCATGCTGGCCGTGATGGAGATTCCGGGATGCCTGGTCGCTCTCTATTTGGTTTCACGGCTGCGCGCCACCGGGATGGATCCGATCGGCAATATGCCGGACGAGCCGGGATATAACCCACACGCCGCTCCGATCCTCGCGGCCAGCATCGACAACGGCCATGATGGTCACGATAGCCATGCCGAGGCTCAGCCAACCTCGAATTCGGAGACTGCCGAGGCCCTGGAGGAAGCGCGTGAACTCTCGCTCGAAAAGCGAGAGAAGCCGACCCACTACGCTCCGCGGCCTGCCGGCATATTCAGCCCGAAATTGCTCCACGAGGTCTTCCTCAATCCGGGCTTGTATCTGCTCTTCGGTGGAATCGCGATCGGATACGTGAGCCGGATGCAAGGGAAAGAAGTGACCCGGGGCGACGATTCGTTCTTCGTCACGCTGTTCCAGGGAATCCTTTGCTTGTTCCTGCTTGAGATGGGGATGACCGCCTCTCGCAAGCTGAAGGACTTGACGACCGCAGGACCTGGATACATTGCTTTCGGCCTGCTCGCACCCAATCTATTCGCGACGGTTGGGCTCATTGTTTCACATGCATACAGCCACTTCTCGGGGCTACATTTCGAGGAAGGAACCTACATCCTCTTCGCTGTCCTTTGCGGCGCTGCCTCCTACATCGCCGTGCCCGCCGTTCAGCGGCTGGCGATCCCCGAGGCAAGTCCGACCTTGCCTCTCGCCGCATCCCTCGGCCTCACGTTTTCCTACAACGTGACGGTCGGCATCCCGGTCTACATGCAGCTCTCGTTGGTCATCGGAGATTGGATCAAGGGGAGTTGACTCCTCTGTTCCTTGAAACCGAGAAGGCCAATGCCGCAGAGTTGTCGCGAAGCGTGTGGCCGGTCCGGAGTCGATTGACTCCGGATCGGCCTTTTTCTGCGCATCGCGATTTGCGGGATGATCGCGTATTTTGGTTCTTGACGGCCGATCGGCACGGTCGCGGAGCGAGTCACGATCGTGATGTAACGAGCTTTCGAGGAAGATCGCCATGAAGTCGCTGACGGAATACTTGACCTTCAAACTGCCCGATCGCATGGGCTTTCTGAATATCACGTCGCGGGTTGAGGATCTTGTCCGGAGAAGTGGGATTCAGGAAGGGTTGGTCCTCTGCAACACGATGCACGGTTGGGATGCTCTGGAGAATGACGGGTCGCAGGGATGACCTCGACCTTTACCAACTCGCTCTTCGGGTACTTCTTTCCGGTCGGGCGGAAGGTTAGATTGATCTGTTGGATGCAAGCACGGACGGCTTGTGCCTTCCGCCGGTTATTTGCCTCTGGGTCGTTCAACGCCTTCTGGGCTGCGAACATCGCCGTAGAATGTGCATACATCTCGTCACGAGCCTTCAGGAACTCGCCAGTCACGTCCGTCAGCCTGCCCTCGATGTCCCGCATCTGGGCTTCGAGTCCCTCGATACGGACGTTGGCCTTCTCGATCGCCTTCTTTCCCTTCACGGGGTCGAAGTTCAGGACATGGTTCGTCAATGCCGTATGTTCAACGTCGAGGTACTGCAACCGTTCCCGCAGAGCCGACTCGTCCCGCTTGAGGTAGACCTTGTATGCTCGTTCCACGGGGATGAGGAACTCGGTCATGTGGGTGTGAAACTCGTCCAGTGTTTCGGGCGGTTTCCGACGTGCCCCTGGCACCGCTCCGCACTCTTGTAGAACCTGTTCCCAGTCCTTGTGCTTGACCATCATGTCCGTCATCTTCAACAACGAGGCACCGAACCTGCACAAGTTCAGGAAGTGCTTGTCATGGAAAGGTTGGAGGAGTTCCAGGTTGCCGGTGTCCTGGGCATCCAGCAAGGCGGCGACCTCCTGGCCCGTCTCGGCGAGATGTCGCTTGATGTACCTCTCGATGTCATCGTGGTTGATGCAGTTCCGCAGGCATTCGCCCTTGTTCTTTGCGTAGGTCGAACAGAAATACTCGCTCCGGGTGGGTCGCTGCATACCCCTCATGGGCTGGCCGCAGTTCGAGCAGTACAACAGCCCGGCGAGCCATAGGTCGGAAGACCTCGGGGAACGCCGTTCAGGCGGGTTCAGGTCCACTTTTGCCTGGACCTTCTCCCAGACATCGAGCGGGATGATGGGCTCGAAGAGGCGATCGTCCGAGAGAACCCAATCCTCCTTCGAGCGTTCACGACGCCCACCGGGGTTCTTGACGGCTCGCTCCTTGCCGCCGACGAACTCGTGGAACCGACCCTGGCCGTTGCTGTTCCACCTCTGGTAGCCGATGTAGATCGGGTTCTTCAGCATCTCCCGGACGTGGTAGTGCTCCCAGCGGTCGGCGTAGTAGGGCTCGACGCCGAGGGTGTTCAGGCGTGCGGCGAGCACCGTGGGAGAGATTGCCTCGTAGGCGAACTTCTCGAACACCTCACGGACGACGGCGAGGCGGGCTTGATCCTTGCTTGGGGTCAGCCGCAACACCTCGTTCACCTCGGTCGCCGGGAACGCTCGGTGGCCACTGAACTCCTCGGTCTGCCCGTCCGGCGTCATCTTGAGACGCCGCAACGAATACACCCGCCTGGGCTTCCCGCCCTTACCGGGCTTCGTGTCGATCAACTTCCGCCCCTTGAGGACGACCCGCCACTTCTCCGAGCCGTCTGGGCGGTAGCACGCCACGTCCAAGCCGTAGGCGACGTGCCCGCCCTGCCACTCGCCCCTCTTGGCTCGTAGGAGCTTGCCTTGAAGTACCCGATGGAATTTCTCCTTCTGCTCCAGTTGGCTCGTCTCGGCACTCATGCCGCCCTCGAAGAACGCCATCATGCCGTCGTCCGTCCAGCACTTGTCATCGACGGTGACGAACAGACAGCCGCATTCCCGAAGGCGGTGCATGAAGGAGATGAACTGGTACTTGTCCCTCGTCCCGAAGCGGTCACGACGGTCGGCCACGATCCACCGGAACAGCCCCGCCTCGGCGCATTTCAACATCCTCTGGAACTCGGGTCGCAGATCGGGGCGGTCCCGCTCGAAGCCGTTGTCCTCGAACTGGAACTGGTCGGGGACAGCCAACCTGTTCGTCGTAAGCCAACGGTGGATCGCCTCCTTCTGCCGCTCCGTATCCTGCTGGTCGGTGCTAACCCGGATGTAGTACGCCCCGGTGCCGCTCGGCTGGGTGGTCGTGACCATGACTCGTCGTGTTGCGGCTCCTACGCCGCCTCCTTGCCCAAGTAGCGGAACACCGTTCTCTCGCTCACGCCCAAAGCCAAGGAGATTTCGGGCACCGAGAGCCCCTTGTCCCGGAGTTCCCTGGCTCGTTCGGGCTTGTCCTTCGTCGTCCCTGTCTTCCGCCCGGTGTAGATGCCCTTCTTCCTGGCGACCTCGATGCCCGCCACCTGGCGTTCACGGCGGTATTCGAGTTCGATTTCGGCAAGCCCGAGCATCACGGCGGCGATCATGCGTCCAACCGGGCCGTTGAGTTCGATCTGCTGCGTCACGACGACGAT
>CALKTZ010000776.1 GCA_937997355.1 uncultured Planctomycetales bacterium
GAAACCGGTCGAAACGCCTGGAGCGATCTCATCGAAGAATCGGAGGCCGATGGCGCCGGCTCGTCGTCCTTCAACGAAAAGATAGAGAGGATGCCGGTTGTCTTTAATCCAAGAAGGATCAGGAGGCTTACGCTTGCTTCCGGAAAGGCAAGAGCGCTTTCCGCATTGAAGAGACATCCGGATACCGGCTCGCCGGATCTCGATTCAAGGCACGATGGATGATTTTCGAGAGGTCATCCGGCAGATCGGGGCGGCGGGACTGGATGGGAATCGGGTCTTCTTGAATGACCATGAGCACCTGCCCGTTCAAGGCAGCCGGGAAATCGTAAATGCATCGTCCCGTCAGGAGCATATACAGGGTCGCGGCCGCGGAATATTGATCGGAGGCGGGCAGGGTTTCGCGAAACTGAGTGATCTGCTCGGGGGCCGCGAATGCGATGGTTCCGCCGATATCCCCCTGCAAGGTGAGACCGCTGAGCTTGGATTCCTGATAAACGCGCGCGAGGCCGAAATCGGCCAGCTTGATCCCTTCGTCCCCCGACGCGGCGATCCCGAGGATGTTCGCAGGTTTGATGTCTCGATGCACGAATCGTCGATCGTGCGCATACTGCAACCCTTCAAGCAATCTGCAAGTGATTTGTGCCGCGCGGTCAACCGGGAGCGGCCCCGACCGCTTGATCAGGGTCGCCAGGTCGATCCCGTCGATGAACTCCATCGCCAGATAGACCTGGCCGTTGGATTCTCCGCAATCCAGGAATCGTACGATGGCCGGATGGTCGAGCGACTTGAGGATCGCGGATTCTCGAACGAATCGATCGATGTCTCGGCTCGTGACCGGGACCTTGGGATGGATCGTCTTCAGCGCAACCTTCCGTCCGTCGCTTTGACGGATGGCGAGATAGACCAACCCCATGCCGCCGCGACCCAGTTCGCGAACGAGTTCAAAATCGGCCACGCGTCCGAGGTTTTCGCCTCGGCCTTGTGGAATCGCGCTCGGGGTTGGCTGCGCCATCGACGACTTCGATCGATCGATCGGTTGGGCCGTGATTGATCGACTCGGCTCCGAAGCGGACGTCTTCTCGGGGCTATCGAGATTCCGGGTGATGCTCACACCGATCACCGTCTTGCCCGCCTCGATCTGATCACCATGGGCGAGATCCCGCTCGACGATTCGTTCGCCGTTGACGAATGTGCCATTGGTGCTCCCCATGTCGATGAGGCGGCAGTAAGGGGGATTCAGCTCGATCAAGAAATGGGCGCGTGAAAAATATTTATCATTGGCACCGAGGCGTAAATGAGCATAGCCGGCCCGCCCGACGATGAAAGTGTCATGCCGCTCGAATTTGAAAACCCGCCCCGCGTGCCGGCCTTTCTCGATGGTGAGAGTGATCCGCATCGATTCGAACCTTCGATCCATGAACGGGTGAGATTGTGGGCGACAAGGTGGGCGAAAGGACAATCCGTCGACGACTCGAGAGTCCGGATCGGTGTGCCCGACTCATCCCACAAGACGCGCTTTCAAACTCGGGACCGCCATGAAGTGGCCGGCGGCAAGGCGGCGCGATCTCTGCGTCACTCGCAGGTTTTCTCCGTCAGAATAACGTATCCGCATTGCCTCGGCAAAGCGTTGGAGCCCGGCCGGATTGCTGCCCGAGATCGCCTCGCTCCCGACCGATCAGCTTGTCGGTAGCCTACGGGGCGCCATTGCGACCCTGAGATTCGATCGCGTCGGGCGCAAAAAGTCGCCCCCGGCGCGCGCCCACGCCGGGGGCATAACGAGCCGGCCCTGGAGGGATCATAAGACCAGGGTCGACAGGTTTGGGCAATGATTCGGGGACATCGCCGACCGATCGGTTTTCAGTCCTCGGAAGGACGATCGCCGGGGCCGTTGAGAGACTCCATGAGCTTGAGTAACGCCTGGTTCTCGAGCTGCCGAACCCGCTCGCGGGTGAGGCCGAGATTTTCGCCGACTTCTCGGAGGGTCATCGGATCATACGGTTCGAGGCCGAACCTCATCCGGATGACGGTCGCCTCCCGGTTCTCCAGATGGTCGAGCCGTTCGAAGATGCGATCCATATCGTCGGTCTCGATCAGGATGTCTTCGGGGCCCTTGCCGCGATCGTCGGTCATGACATCATCGATCGCGAAGCCCTCGTCGTCGGAGTGCTCGGCGTGCGGCGTGAGGTTGCTCACCTGGATCGCCTTCGTGACGATTCCCAGCTTCTTCTTCGAGAGCCGCAACGCCTTGCCCACCTCTTCGGGGGTCGGGGTTCGGCCCAGCCGGTCGGCCAGGATCGTGCTCGCCCGCTTCCATTTCGAGAGCAAGCTCACCATGTAGGCTGGCAGCCGGATTGGCTTGCCGTTGTTCATCACGGAACGCCGGATCGATTGCTTGATCCAGTAGCTCGCGTACGTGCTGAAGCGGGTGTCCATTTGCCCGTCGAAGCCCTCGACGGCGCGCATCAGGCCGAGGTTTCCTTCCTCGATCAGGTCCTCCAGGCTCAACCCCTTGCCGAGATACCCCCGGGCGATGTTGACCACCAATCGGAGGTTGGCCTTGACCATGTGCTCCCGGGCGTACGGGTCTCCCTGCGATACCCGCTCCGCCAGTTCTCGCTCCTCCTGCGCCGAAAGCAAAGGGGTGTTGTTGATATCGTGCAGATAGATCTGCAAGGGGGACGACGTGGACAGATCCATGCGGTCGCGATTTTCACGTGTGCGGGATGGGGCTGGCATCGGCTCACTCCTGAAGCGTTGGCACACTCGATCGATCGACCCGGCCGAACCGTCCCGCGGAGACACTTCGTTCATGCCGTGCCGAACATCGTCTCCGGAGCGGCGCGCAATCGGTCCTTGCCGAATACTCCAGAGTGGCGGCTTTCCATAGGGAAACCTAGAACGTCAGGTTGTTCTGTCAATTCAGCCTAATTGAAAAATCCTTTTTGAGCCGTGGTGCATCATTTTTCCCTCTTCTTCGAGGTTGAATTGCCTAAATATGCCAATAACGGCGGTGTTATGGCGAGTCTGACCGAGGAAGTCAAGGGGAATTTCGAAGCTCGGAAAGAAGAGGTGGTTCTTATTTTGGAAGCTATATCAGGGAGACCCTCGCCGATCGTGGAAAACAACGCTGTGCATTCTTGCGAGTCTCATCGCTTCGAGGAGCCTGGCTGGACGGGAGGATTGCGGGAAGATGTTCGAAGTTGCGGATTTCGGTATTGCTCGGGATGGGCGTTTGCTGCGGATGCTTTCGATTCCCCTCATTGTTCGGGGGAGGGCCGGCCGATGATGTTCGGCAAGGATGAAACAGAATCGGACTGTGCGCCATGGGTGGGGCATACGGAATGTCGGTCGGCTTGAGCGGTTGAGTAAAGCGACGCGACAGGGCGGGCCTCATCTCGCAGTTGCGATTGAGGAGATGGAAACGGAACGCGACGGAAAGGATGCCGTTATGCGGAGATTCACCTTGGCGGTCGGAGCCCTGATCCTGGCAACTGCTGTGACGGGGACGGGCTGCGTCACCTTCTGCGACGACTGCCACAAGATGCCGGCACCGGCCTACACGGGCGCATCCATGACGCCCGGCACTTATACGGGACCCTCCCCCACGGTCGGCGGGAGCCGTTCCCAGAACGAGGTGCCCAGGCTGATCGATGACCAGGCCCCGGCGGCGACGAATGCCCCCACCGGCACGAACGCCGACTCCTCGGACCCGAGCCCCCCGCCGGTCCCGAACACCAATCCCTGATCGACTCCGAATGGAACTCTATGGAAAGGAGACCGTCATGAGGCGGTTTGGCCTGTCGATCGCGCTGTTGGCCCTGTTTGCCGGCCTCGGGCTCGTTGCGGTTGGGTGCAACTGGACCGAAACTCGCCGAGATTTTCCCCCCAACGCCCTCGCTTCGCCCCACCATGGCCACGGTCACGACCATCCCTGAGAAACAAGAAAGGCTCCTGGTCTTCCGCGGGCATGATGCGGAAGGCGAGGAGCCTTGATGGGTGAGTGGGCTGACGGCTTCGGATGATCCGTTGCCGTCCCCACAACGAGCGCCCGCGCGATTCGATCAATGCCCGTGGCCGGCATGACCTCCCTGGAACAGGGAGTTGTTCTTGTCCCCCCGCGCCGCGATGAAGCTGATCAGGTCGATGATCTCCTCGCGGGTGAGCTTGTCGAGCAGGCCCTTGGGCATCATGGAGGTCGTGGACTTCTTGCGTCCGACGATCTCGTCCTTCTTGATCACGCGTGCTTCGGCCTTGGCGAGCGGGTTTTCGATCACCGTCACGCTGCTGTCGTCTTCCTTCAGGATCAGGCCGGAGATGACCTGTCCCGAGTCGGTCTCGATCAAGGTCGTCACGTACTTGTCGTCGATCTTGGCCGACGGGTCCAGGATGCTCTTGAGGATCTCGGCCGAGGTCGTTTTCGGATCGAGCTTGGTGAGATCCGGCCCGAATTCATTGCCGATCCCATTGACGCGATGGCAGCTCACGCAGGTGGCCGCCTGGAAGATCTTCTCCGCGCCTCGGAAGGAACGGCCGTGCTCGAGCTGGGTCACCGATGAGGCCAGCTCGTCGAACGTCCATTCCTTGCGAGGCCGGGTGAACTTGAGCAACTCGTCGAGGATCGGCAGGGGGTGGGCGGCGAGGTAGCTTTCCGGATTCGCCAGGTAATCATCGAGATTCTCGACGACGTAGAGCGACCCGTACATCCGCCGCCAGTGCCCCGGATAGGTGCAGACGAACGGATAGACCCCCGGCTGCGACGGCGCGGAGAACCGGATGACCTGCGATTCCCGGGTGTTGATGAGCTTGCTGGAGAGCAGAATCTTGGACGACGGCGGCACATACTGCCGCTGCATGGCCCCCGGCTGGAGCGCCGTGGTTTCGGCGAGCATGCCGACCTCTTCCAGCGCCCCCGGCTGGGTGACGACCAGGTTGTGCGGCATGGTGTCGTCGTTGGTGAAGAGGATCTCCACCGGCTTGCCGGCCTGGACGACGAGCCGCTCGACGTCGTAGCGCATCTGTTCGGGGACCGTGCCGACCCGGAGGACCCGCACGCCGAGTCCCGAGAGCTGCTTCCGCAACGGCCGGGCCTGCTCGTCGGGGAGGAGCCCGGCGAGCGTGTCGCCGAGCTGAAGCGCATCGAGTGCCTGGAGGCTCGTCCGTTCGGATGCCGGGATCGTCCCGATGTAGGCGATTAGGCTTTCCAGCAGAGGTTTCGCCTCTTCTTTCGGCCAGCTTGAGGATGGAATCCGCTGGAGAGCCTGAATGGCGGTGCCGCGGTCGACTCCGTCCTTGATGAAGCGGCCGAGCGAACGGGCGGTTTCCGTGTTATGACCCGGGATGAAGGTCAGGGCGACCATCGCCGATCGACGGATCATGCCTTCGGGACCGTCTCCCCCCATGGCGATGCTCGCCTTGGTTTTGGGCGCGGGGAGCCCTTCCTTCTCGAACACCGGATTTCGACGCGTGTCGAGGACCTTCAAGGTGAAGCCGTCGAGCCGCTTTCCGAGATCTCCCTCGGTCCGGTTGTAGACGATGACCTCCGAAATCGGCCTATCGGCCCCCAAATCAACTTCCCACCAGGGATCGAGCGTCCCTTCCGTGGAATGGGTTTGGCCGCCATCACCGAAGACGCCGCTGGTGTTGCCGTCGATGGCCTTCCTGGGGCCTCCCCCATTGGCGGTCGACTTTTGCCTGGCCCGGCCGTCGCGGGCGATGTTCTTGCCATCGCTGATGACCTCGACTTCCGCCAGGGTCAGCGTCCTGAGTCCGGGAAGCTCGATCCGGACGTAGCGTCCCACGGTGCTCGCATTCGTGTTCGAGGAGGCCGTCGCCGATGCCAGCCCCGAAGGGAGCCCGCGAAGTAATGGCTCAACCCTGGGATAGAGGCTCGCGAGCACGGAGGAATCGCGGAGCAGGGGGATCGTGGCGAGGAGTTCGCGGAGACCTCGAACCGACCTCGTGGCGATCTCCCAGGCGGAATCGATGTTCCCGTCGGTCACGATCAGCGTCGAGTAGGCGAATTGCCGGGTGATCGAACGCGTCGCGTCGGTCGCCAGGCGAACATAGAGGCCGCGGAGCGGGGCCAGTTCCTTGGTGGGGATTTCTCCCATCAACCGGGCCAGTTCGAGCGTGACGCCGTCTTCCTGCTTTTCGTCCGCCGGGGCGCTGTCCCTCGCCTGGATGGCTTCGATCAGGATTTGCGCCTGGCTCTTCTTTTCAAACCGGGCGAGGTCGGCGAGTGCGCCTCGGCGGTCCTCGTCGCGGACTCCGTTGCGGAACAGGATCTCCATGTCGACCCCGCGATCCCGCTTCATCTTGAGGAGGTCTTCGGTCTTCACCGTCTTGAGGAAGAACTTGGCGGCGGCCGGCGGGATCGCGATCGGACGGCCTTCGGCGAGAGCCTTGGTCCAGTAGGGCTCCAGGGTCTTGAGGGTTTCGGACCGGGTGTAATCGAGGAAGTAGTCCGTCGGCTTCTCGGACGAGATGAGCGGGACCTCGACCGCATCGGCCGTCGTGAAGAAGCTGGCCGCCCGGACGGCTTCCAACCGGACCCTCGGATAAGGGTCGGCCGCCAGCGACTTGAGTCGGTCGAGGGCGCCGGGGACCCGGTCTCGCCAGTAGCAGAGCACCCGGGTTGCCGCGGCGCGGGCGCGATAATCGGGGGAGTGGAGGACCTGATCCAGAAGCGCGACATCCACCCGGTCGAGCCACTGGTGCATCCAGAGCCCTTCCAGCCGATGGTGCTCGTATTCCGAGTCGTTCTTGTCGAGCGACGCGATCCACTTGTCGACC
>CALKTZ010000777.1 GCA_937997355.1 uncultured Planctomycetales bacterium
GCCGCGCCGCACAAACCGCCGAAGGGATAGGCGCTCCCCGGCAGTCGAGGATGGACGAGGACATCGGCTTCGGGGAGTTCCGGACCGATCGTGTGGTGATCGGTGATGATGAACTCGACTCCCAGCTCTCGCGCGATTTTCGCCTCTCGAATGGCCGAGATGCCGCAATCGACCGTAATGATCATGTGGGCGTGATGTTCGGTCGCGAGCCGACGGATCGCCTCCTCGTTGACGCCGTAGCCTTCCTCGACGCGATGCGGGATGTAGTACTCGACGTTCCTGGCGCCGGCGAGCCCCAGGCAGGCCCAGAGGACGCTCGTCCCGCAGACGCCGTCGACGTCGTAGTCGCCGTAGATCACGATCTTCTTACCCAGCCGGATCGCTCGGACAATTCGTTCCGCGGCCTCCTCGGCGCCGGGGAGAGTCTCCGGATCGTGCAGCGTATTCATCTTGGCGTCGAGGAATTTCCGGACGTGTTTCGGATCGGCGATTCCTCGGTTGATGAGAAGCTGGGCCAGTACCGCGGAAATCCCGGCCTCATGGCTCAGGGATTGAACCCGCAACGTGTCATGTGGTTTGAGTCGCCAACGCGAGGTAGAAGACATCGGAGAGTACCCCTTGACAGGCTTCGCGGTCAGAACCACTGATTGCGTCTCGTCCGCATCCAGATGGCAATCGGCGAAATTCCCATCACCAAACACGTTCCCCAGAACAGCAGTTGCCTCGGCAAGGGCTGATGCAGGACCAGATTGTCTCCGAAGAAATTCATCCCGAAAAAGCTCGCCAGGAACGACATCGGCAGGAACATGACGGTGACCACCGTCAAAGTTTTCATCGCTTCGTTCGTGTGGTTCGATACCACCGACAAATAGGTTTCGAGGGCCCCCGAGATCAGGTCGCGAAGCCCCTCGGAAATATCGTGGATTCGCACCACATGATCATAGAGGTCTCGGAAATAGACGCGGTGCCGGGGCTGGATCGGCTGGAATGGATCTCGGGCCAGTCGGTTGAGCACCTCCCGCTGAGGAGCCAGGATCTTGTGAAGTCGGATCGCCGACCGCTTGACCTGAAAGAT
>CALKTZ010000778.1 GCA_937997355.1 uncultured Planctomycetales bacterium
TTCGAAGGACTCCATCAATCTACGGCGCGCGTCGAACGGTTGCAAGGTCGCCCGGCGCGGAGGTTTCGACGGCCGAGCTGGTAGGCTCGGGGTGGAAAGTTGCGAAGGGAGAAAAATGAGAGGATCGTCGCGGGGGTATAAGCCGGATTCTGTCCGAGCCGGGTCATCCATTTTCGTCCCGGCCCGGGATGATCATTTCTCTGGGACGATGGTTGCCCATCGCCTCAAGCGACCTACCCGGAAGTGGTTTTGACGGATCGGGCCGATCCGCGAGCGGCGAATCCCGAGGGATTGCCCCCCTTCCTTCCCTATTTGGTCTTGCTCCCGGTGGGGTTTACCGAGCCAGGCCGGTCGCCCGGCCTGCTGGTGAGCTCTTACCTCGCCGTTTCACCCTTACCGCGAAGAAGCCATCGCACGGCAAGCCGCACGACGATTCCTCCGAGGCGGTCTATTCTCTGTGGCACTTTCCCTACCCGAACCGAAGCCCGGGCGGTGGGCGTTACCCACCACCGTACCCTGCGGAGTCCGGACTTTCCTCCGCGGCATGCCTTCAACATCCGGGTCGAAATTCGCCCGAACGCCGAACGCCACGGCGATCATCACCCCCGCCACGATCCTCTCACCACAATCATACGAATCGTCCACCCGCCGGGACAAGGCGGGGACCGCCGTCGACCGGCCACAACAGCCGAAATCTTGAATGAACTTGCCGTTTAACTTTGAGGGTTGTAGCGATTTGGTAAATCTAAATTGGAGATTTTTGATTTATCTAAATAACCTAAACATCCTATACTTCCTGTAGCTTGAATCATCTTGAGGAGTCGCACCATGTCGATCGTGGATTTCTTGCAGAGTCGTCGAATCCGGTTTGAGACTTTGTTGCACCGGCCGACATCATCGGCGACGAAGCTCGCGCAGAGCATTCATGTCCCGGGGCGAGAGGTGGCCAAGACGGTCCTCGTCAAGGCGGGTGAGAGCTATTGCCTGGCGGTCTTGCCGGCAACCTCGCGCATCGACCTGGAACGCCTGGGGCAGATTCTCGGCGTCCCGGCATCGAGCGTAAGCCTGGCGCGTGGGAACGAGCTGGGCCGATTCTTCGGCGATTGCGAGCTGGGAGCGGTCCCTCCGTTCGGTCGGCTTTACGGGCTCCCCACGGTGGTCGACACGAGCTTATCCGGTTCGGCGGAGATCGTGATCCCGGCGAATCAGCGGCATCTCGGCCTTCGCCTGCGTTATCGAGACTTCGAGGCGGTCGAGTCTCCCCATCGGGCGCGATTCGCCCAGCCGATCGGCAAGCCCCTCGAAAAAGGGGACATTGCAAAATAATCGGCAAAATTGGAGAATCTACGAATTCTTGATTGATTCTCGATTCTCCTTCGACCGAGTTGACCATGCCACGAACCGCGCGGGCCTCGGCCGGCGGGTATTGCTACCATGTCTTGAATCGCGGCAATGCCCAGACCCAGATTTTCCACGAGCCCAACGATTACCGCGCGTTTCTGGCGATGATGGCCGAGGCCTCGCTTCGCATCCCGATGCGGATCGTGGCCTATTGCCTGATGCCGAATCATTTTCACCTGGTTCTTTGGCCCATCGCGGATGGCGACCTCAGTCGCTGGATGCACTGGCTCCTCACCAAGCATGTCCGTCGCTATCTCCAATATCACCAGTTAACCGGGCATATCTGGCAGGGGCGTTTCAAGGCATTCCCGATCGAGGAAGATCCCCATCTCCTGGCGGTGATCCGCTACGTCGAGCGGAATCCGCTCCGCGCCGGGCTTGTCGAACGGGCCGAGCGTTGGCCCTGGTCGAGCCTCGGTTGTGCCGGGCATCCCGAGAACCCGGCCGTCCGCCTCGATCCCGGACCGGTCCCCCGTGGCGGGCAATGGGCCGAACATGTCAACGCGACTCTCTACGAGACGGAAGTCATTCGTTCCGAAGAAGATCGGATACGCCTGTGCCTCAATCGAGGCCGCCCCTACGGGCATGACCAGTGGACCGAGACGACCGCCAAGAACCTCGGATTGGAGTCGAGCCTACGCAATCGAGGCCGCCCCCGGAAAGGGTAAATTGCTCGGCTAAATCAAAACGGTGTAAATTTCCCATTCTTCCGAAAATTTCTATTGTTTGAATTATATGAGAATGTCCCCTTTTCTAAGCTTGATTCCGGCGGCGGGCTCTGCTGGAATGAAGGTGGCTTTGCGCGAAGGGGAGGCGGGCGATGATTGTCGGGGTGCCGAAAGAGATCAAGTCGGACGAGTATCGAGTGTCCATGCTCCCGGTGGGGGTGGAGGAACTGACTCACGCCGGCCATTCGGTCCTGGTAGAAGTCGGGGCCGGCTCGGGGAGCGGAATCGACGACGCCTTGTATGCCCGGGCGGGGGCCAGGCTGGTCGACAATGCCGCCGAGATCTGGAAGACGGCCGATCTCGTGGTGAAGGTGAAGGAGCCGCAACCAAGCGAATGGCCCTTGCTCCGGCCGGGGCAGGTGCTCTTCACCTACTTTCACTTCGCGGCCGACGAAGCTTTGACGAAGGCGGTCATCGAGTCGCAAATCGTCGCGATTGCCTATGAAACAATCCGGGATGCTCGCGGAGGCTTGCCGCTCCTCACGCCGATGAGCGAGGTGGCCGGCCGGATGAGCATCCAGGAAGGGGCCAAGTTCCTGGAGCGCCCGCAGGAAGGGCGCGGGATCTTGCTGGCGGGGGTGCCGGGAGTCGCGCCGGCCGAGGTGGCGATCCTGGGCGGGGGCGTGGTCGGGTCGAATGCGGCCAAGGTTGCCGCTGGGCTCGGCGCGAACGTGAAGATCCTCGATGTCAACCTCGACCGCCTGCGCTATCTCGACGACATCATGCCCCCGAACGTGACGACCCTCTTCTCCGACCGTCACACGATCCTGGAATCGATCGAGCGCGCCGATCTCGTGGTCGGCGCGGTGCTGATCACCGGGGCGCGTGCGCCTCGGCTGGTCCGCCGCGAAGACCTGGCTTTCATGAAGAATGGGGCGGTGATCGTCGACGTGGCGATCGATCAGGGGGGATGCGTTGAATCGAGCCGCCCCACCACGCACCGTCAGCCGACGTTCGTGGTCGAAGGGGTCGTCCATTATTGCGTCACGAACATGCCGGGGGCGGTCGGGCGGACCAGCACCTATGCCCTCTGCAACGTGACCCTCCCGTATGTGCTCCTCCTGGCGTCTCGGGGATGGCAGGCCGCCGCCGCCGGACAGCCTGGGCTCGCCGAGGGGGTGAACATCGACCGAGGGCGGGTCACGAATCGGGCGGTCGCCCACACGTTCGACCTCCCCTTCGTCTCGCTGGAAACATGATCTCTCGTTTTTTTGCTTTTTGGACCACCGATCAAATCAATAAGGATGGACTGCGATGAGCCCAGGCAAGTACGACAATCATCAAGGGAACGAAAGCAGTGAGTTGAGCCAGGAAGATGTCGAGAATGCGCTTGAAGAAGCCCTCGAACTCGACACGCAAAGCCAGATCTTCCTGGAGATGAGGAAGCAGAACCTGGAACTGCTCAAGATCGCCGCGAAGGTCGCCGGCTACAGCGGCGATCACCCCCCGCTCAAGCCGGGAGACGTCAAGAACGCCCTGCGGAATATCTGGGACATCTACTCGGAAGTTTATACCTGGGTGGATCCCGAGGAATCGCAGGAAGACGAGGAGATGGAAGAAGAGGAGGATTGACTACCTGCTTCGCGAAGGATCAACGACGTTGATCCGCGTGACTGGACAGAAAGCCGAAGCGAAAATGGGACTGGCTCGACGGTACTCCGCGTGCCCGTCCCATTTTTCGCGCGACCGTGCGGTGAACCCGGCAAGGGAGACCATCGTTCGTCGTTTTCGGCGGGGTCGGGAGGCCCGTGCCGACCAGGAATGTGCAATGGCTCCGCCCATCAAGAAATTCGTACCGACCCGTACCGATACCGAAGTGCTCGCAACATGATCGACGAATCGCAGACATTCCGGACGCTCGATTGGTCGGGGGATGCCGAAACCGGAATCCTCCGGCTGATCGACCAGACCAGGCTCCCGACCGAATTCGAGGTGCTCGATTGCCGGGATGTGGCCACGGTCTGGGAAGCGATCAAGGTGCTGCGAGTCCGAGGGGCGCCGGCGATCGGGATCGCGGCGGCCTTCGGCGCGGTGATCGGCGCGCGGAGTCTGGGGCTGGCCGACCTGGATACGGTCCGCCGGTCCCTGGCCGAATCGACCGATTGGCTCCGGACCAGCCGGCCGACGGCGGTCAACCTCTTCTGGGCGCTCGATCGGATGGATCGAACGGCCGCCTCCTATCTCGGGGGCGATCCCCGAGAGCTGCTTGAATTACTTCTCGCCGAGTCGAGGCGGATCGCCGAGGAAGATCGCGTGATGTGCCGGGAGATCGGCCGTCATGGCGCGGAGCTCGTGGGCCCCGGCCAGACGATCCTCACCCACTGCAATGCCGGCGGCCTGGCCACGTCCGATTACGGGACGGCCCTCGCCGTCGTCTTCGCGGCGCACGACCAGGGGAAGGGGGTCGGCGTCTTCGCCGACGAGACCCGCCCCCTGCTCCAGGGGGCCCGGCTCACCGCCTGGGAGCTGAATCGTCGGGGGATTCCGATCACGCTCATCTGCGACAACATGGCCGCGCAGGTGATGCGCGAGGGGAAGATCGACCTCGTCGTGGTCGGGGCCGACCGGATCGCCGCCAATGGGGACACGGCCAACAAGATCGGCACCTACGGTGTGGCAGTACTCGCGAAGGTCCACGGCATCCCGTTCTATGTGGCGGCGCCGTCGAGCACGTTCGACCTGGCGATCCCCGACGGATCGCACATCCCGATCGAGGAACGCGACCCCCGCGAGGTCACCCACGGCTTCGGCCTCCAGACCGCCCCCGAGGGGATCGACGTCTACAACCCCGCGTTCGACGTGACCCCGGCCTCGCTCATCAACGGGATCATCACCGAGCGCGGCGTCATCCGGCCCGTCGATGCCGACTCGGTCCGATCCCACCTGGATGCCGGGTTGTAATACAAACGCGGGCAACCTTCTCGGATCTTGCCAGAACCCGGCCGATGCTTGACAACCCGGCGGAAAGGCGTAGTTTAAGACTCTCGACAACG
>CALKTZ010000779.1 GCA_937997355.1 uncultured Planctomycetales bacterium
CAATTCCTTCGGCACGCCGGCGATCTCGACCTTCTTCCCCTCGCGGACGGTCTCTATCCCGCGAGACTGGAGAAAATCATCCACACCCTTCTGGACGCGTGCGCGGATGACGCCCTGTTTCTCGAACATCTCGTGGGCGTTCGCGATCGAGCCGTACTTCTTCTCACCGGCGGACACATTCGGTATCGCGTAGTGGATATGGGCGTTGGGTTGGCCCAAATACCCTCTCGAGTGGGCGAACCCGACAGCGACGCCCTGACTCGGCTGCTTGTCCTTCCCCTGTTGGCCTGAGTTGATCCGCTGATTTGCCAGGAGCGTCTCCACTTCCGGGGTCGCGATCTTCCTCAAGGCATCGGTCCACGACCTCTGCTGCGCGGGAGGGGTGAGGCCGTAGGCGAGGAGGGAGACGGACTTGCTGAACGAGACCGTCAGGTCGAAGCAACCGACCCGGTTCGCCTGGACGCGCGGGAGGAAGGCACGCCCGTCCATGAGCGACTGGACAACTTGCGGATTGGGCTGAGCGGGGAGTTTCGGCGAGAAATGGTCCTTCCTCACCCAGAATGGCAGGACCCCAGTGTCCCTCGCCTCGGTCCACACTCGCTCGAAATCGTAGAAGTATCTCCCGGAACTTTTAGTCACGGCGGCCATGTTCCACCTCCTTCTTCGAGTCGGAGACGTATTCGTCGAAGAGGTCACACGCCTCCTCGAAATTGATGTCCGGCGAAAGGGATGCGACGATGTAGGATGCGGCGAGGCGGAGTGCCTCATTCGGGTTGCGTGACGTGACGGTGTTGACGAGCGAGGTCCTCGCGAAGCTGGCGAGTTCCTCGCCGTCCGGCATTGCACGGACGACGGATTGGAACTCGTCGTCGCTGAGCCTGAGCATGATCGAGTGCTTACGCTTCATCGAAAAATCTCCCGGAGGATGGGGGGACCGACGGGCCTGATCGGTGCACGCTGAATGATGTTGACGGCGGGTGGTGGCCCTGAGGCGGAGGTTGTGAGGAGCGACCACGCGAACTTGGCCGCGTAGGAGAAGACGACGATCCCCACGAACGCGATGACGACCGGATCCTGGCGGCGGAGCCAATCCGGCTGGCGACGTGTCGGCTGTGATTCGTCGTCTGAGAGGACGGCGAGCCACGCCTCGAGAGCCGCACACCAATCGCGTGCGGAGGGCCTTACCGGCATGAGGAAAGCTGCACGAAACAGCTGATCGACATTGGCCGGGATCTCGACCTGGTCGTAGGTCGGCGGATCGAACTCGGGATGCTGCACCCAGCGAGGGTAGATGCCCTCTCGGATCGCATCGTCGGATTCGAGTCCGACCGAAGCCTGACTCGATTTCACGTTGTGGGGCGCCTTCCCGAGGAGGAGCTCGAAGAGGAGGACCGCAAGCGCGTAGCGGTCTGCTGCCTCGGACGGGAGCGCGGACGGATTCTCGAGCACCTCCTTCGGGACGTAGCCCGGTGTTGTCAGTTGCGAGACCGCCTCGCGGACCTCTCCGCTCGCATCGCGGTAGCCGAAGAGGCTCGCCGATGCGGTGTCGACGAAGGTCGCGACCTCGCCTTCGATGATGAGGTTCCCCGACTTGATGACGTCGCCGAGCACGATCGTCGGCCCGCGATGGTCGTGCGCGGCTGCGACGGCTCCCGCGATGACGTACGCGAGACGCACCTTCGTTTCGGTCGGGATCGTCGCCGTCGAGCGGGAATCGAGGAGCGACTCGAGGCTTTCGCCGGGGACGAACCGCATCGCGATCCCGACGTCCTCGCCGGTTGCGGGATCGGTGACGATCTCGGTCGGCCAGGCGAAGCCGTCCAGCTTTCGTGCGAGCGAAACGAGCGACGCCATCCTCGCGAGTTCGCCGGGACCGAGCGGTGACTTGAGGATCTTCACGCTCTCGGTGCCGCAGCGGTACACCTTCCCCTCGGTGCCCTGCCCGATGAGGGCAGGGGCACCGAGGGAGAAGCGCTTCTTAGACTTCTTACCGACGACGCGGTCCATGAGAGCCGCCTCCCTGGATCAGCGGATTCGGATCGTGGGATTGGAGCCGCCGAGGGACAACCTCGAGGCCGCAACCAGGCTGTCCAGGGTGATGTCCAGGATCGAATTCGGATCGGCGTCGAGGAATTTGACGCCGCGTTCCGAGATGTCGAGCTTCCGGGGTAGGTGCTCGTCCATCTCCTCGGGGGACGGGCCGACGAGAGTCACCTTTGCCCGGAATTTCGCGGCCATCGCGATGAACTTCTCAACCCCGGAGTTGGTTTCCTCCGACGACTCGCCGGTGGCCTTGAGGTCGGAGATGATGAGGAACTCGGTGTTCCTCACCGTAACTTCCTCGGGGAAGACGCGCGTCTCGAAGAACTCGGTTACCTTGTCGGCGACCAGGCCGAGCGCCGACCCGATGGGCGTCTGCCCGTCGGGGTTGAACTCGGGGTCCTTGGCGTATCCGAGCGGGACGAACTCGGTCGTCACCACTCCGCCCGACACGACGCAGTAGAGGAGGAGGATGAGATTTCCGGCCTTGGCGCCGCCGACCTCGAGCAGGTGGGCCTTGACCGCGGGGATGAATTCTCCCTGCCGCTGCCGCCAGTGTCTCATCGAGCCCGACTCGTCCCGCACGATGACGAACACGACGATCCTGCTCGGCAGACGATCGCGGACCCAATCGGCAAGCGGTCGAGGGGTGGGTACGGCCTGCGGCGTGACCTCTGGCTTGGTCGACTTTCGCGAGATCGGCATTGGAACACTCCTGATGAGTAGGGGATTGGTGTGGACGGAGGACACAGGACGGTGCTTGGGGGGAGTCACCGGGGCAGGTCGCCGGCGGAGGATGGCGGTGAGATCTGGACGATCTGGCGATCGTCCGCGGGCCACCAGGCCCCGCAGTCGTCTCGGACGACACACGACGCGCAGCGACTCGGATCGTAGACCCTCATGCCGGTGATGCAGGGCACATACACGTGGAGGGTTACGAGCCGGTTGGACGTCGGGTTGCCCATGCTGTGGATGAGCCCTTTCGGGGCGAAGAGCCAGCCACCCGCTCGGACGAGCCTCTTCCGTCGAACCCGCGGGACGCCGCGAACGTCTAGCTGATAGACCGAGTGCTCCGCCTCGCCCTCGAGGATGTGGACCCATCCCCAGGACGAGCCGTGGTCATGCGGGGCGCACTCGGCCCCGGATGGCCAATTCATGACGAGCGACTCGATCCCTTGATTTTGATAGAGGAGGTGTCTGCCGTAGGGAAAGGGACCCGCCTCGACCAGGAGGGGCTCGAGGTCTCGGATCCCCAACTGGCACCGGACGAGGGACGCTTTCAGGCTGCGCGGCCTGTGGAGTTCGATCCTTCCGAGAGCCCTTTTGAGGCGATCCTGTACGCTCTCGGAACGCCTTCCGTTGACTCTCGAGCGGAGGCGTTCGTGCTGTGCACGGCGGACTAGAAAGGCCCCGCACATGAAGCAGCCCCGTCCGGTGCCCCAAGGCTCTTGGCAGTAGGAGCAAATATCGCCCTCGAAGGAACCTCCGCGACCGCTGTCCGAGGCATGTCCGTCTCGAGGAGTACCCGCAAAGCTATCCATGGTTTCTCCCAGTCTTTAAGGTTGGCCCGATGGGCAACTCAATCGACGGGGGAGATTGAAACATGTTGCGGTGCGAGGTTCCCGACACGCGTGCCGGTACTCAGCGGCTCCGGCACAACCTGGCCTCATGCGGATTCTTCGCCGCAATTATTTTAGATATTACATATATGATAAAATTAATTCAGACTGACGGTTTGTCCTCACATTTCCGGTTTTTGTGACGGAGGTTTCCATGAGCGCTGCTGACGGGAAGACGCCGCATGAACGCCTCGGCGAACTGCTTTCGTCCTTCACGGATGAGGAGCTGTCCGAGATCGACCGCACGGTTGCCGATCCGGACCACGCCCCCGAGCCGGTCGAATTGCTCGACGACCCGGACCCGCTCGGGCGTGACTGGGATTGGCTCGAAGGTCACGGCGACGAGGAGAATGCTCAGCGATGACCGACGATCGAATCAGCGGATCCCGGACCCAGTCTTCGACCGACTGTGTCTTCGGGGTCCGCTGCAAGATCAACGGGACCAGAAGGTTTCTCCGTGGACGATTCCGTCAGATCTTTTATCTAGCCCAAATAATTTCTGCGGACTCACCGCTCGATACCCTGATTCCAACTCTGTAAAATTTTCTCGATTGGGTTCGACATGCGTTCAATTAGGGTGCTCTTGAATTCCTTCCGGAGGGGCGATGCAGCCCGAGGTGAAGTATCCGACCGACGGGCTCCCTCCGGAGTGGATCGGGGTTGCCGTCGAGATGCTGACGAGCCGGAGGATCGGGGTCGACCTCTACAGGGCCAGGACGGTCAAGGAGAGGCTCATGGAAGGCATGGCCTGGCCCAACATCACCGCGCTCATCAAATTCGCTCGCCAGGATTCGAGGTCAAGGGGCCATATCGGAGACAGACTCTGCCTCGATCCTCGAACACTGGAGCGTTGGGCGAAGAAGGCGGTTCAGCCACATCCCCGCAGTTTTTTCGGCCTCCTCTACGTTGGGCTCCGGAGGGAGATCGCGGACGACTTGATCACGTACCCGACGAGCCGAGCCGTGATCGCAGAAGCGGTTTGCTCGACGCTCCAGATCATATGCAAGAAGGACATCGGTCATCCGGTTCGTCGCCCGGAACTGGACGGGCTCGTCCTCATACGACGATTCATGCGCCATCGTCTCGCGGGTCGGGTTGCCAGGGCTATCTCCGGAGGCGACGGTTCGACGGTCAAAGATGAGATCACTTCGATCCTGGTGTCGTTGATTCCGAAGCCCGCAGGGCAGAAAAGCGACCGTTTTCCGGAACCTGCAAAAGCCAAGGCCGCTCTCGCGACAATCAACGACTTGGCCGTCGCCTACGCGCTGTTTCGCTTCGGCCTACCCGACGAGATGGGTTTTCTCCTGGAGGGGTTCGATGAAGAACCCGCATGAACAACTCGGCGAATTTATCTCTTCGTTCACGGACGAAGAACTCGCCGAGATCGACCGGAGCGTGGCTGACGCGGGCCATGCCACCGAGTCGGTCGAATTGCTCGACGACCCGGACCCGCTCGGGCGTG
>CALKTZ010000780.1 GCA_937997355.1 uncultured Planctomycetales bacterium
GTCCGCAGAATCGTAGGCGCGATCGAATGAGGCGTCAAGGTTGTGACGATCGATCAACAGCTTGAATGTTCCGGACTGGCGGGTAGTTCGCGCGAGGGTGTTCGGCGATTGGTTCATTCCGGCCGTTTTGGCCCCGGCTTATTGCCCGGGCCGGGGATGATCACGAACTGGGGGCATTCACTCACTCGACGATCATCACTCCGTTCATGACCATCCAATGTCCGGGGAAGGTGCAGAGGTAGGGATAGCTGCCCTTCTCCGCGGGAGCCTGGAAGGAGATGATCATCTGATTGCTCGGCTGGACGATGTCGGTATAGACGATGATGTCGTCCGTTATCGGGATATAATTCCGGATGGCCGCATCCGGATCGGAGACGACCTTGTTGACGAGTTCGCCCACCTTCGAGAGTGTTCCCGGCTTGATCAGAGCCCAGTTATGGGGTACGACGTCGGGATTGGCGAAGGTGAGCATGATCGGTTCCCCCGCCTTCACCTTGAACGATCTGGTGGCGAAGGTCAGGTTCTTGCCCGCTTCGATCACGATGGGCCGAGCTTGCCGGTTGCGGGTGGCCCAGGGATTCGGGATCGGCTTGAAGGCGAGCGAGGCCATATCGGCGAGGATGGGATGCGCCGCGATCGTTTTGGGACGAGGCTGATAGCCGGTAAAGCCGGTAAAAGGTGGGGCGAGCTTGTGGATCGTCGCGAATAGATCGCGATGGACGTCCGTCTCCACGCCGACTCGCAGATGGAGTTGGTTCACGGGCTGAAGATCCGGGATTTCCAGGAAGAGGGAGCGGCCGTCGGCCAACGCGTGGGCCGAGCGGATCTCCAGGGGGTCGTGTCCGGGCATCCCCGGATGCCGCGTCGAGAATTCGAGCGAACCGTAGGACTGGCTGTATCGATAATTCCAAACCTGGGCGAAGTGGCTTTTGACTTGCTCCGCGACGACGCGATCGATCGGGTTGGAGAAACTCAGGAGTACGCCATTCTCATGGGCGTGGAACTGGACGGGAAATTGAGCGGGGGCGCCGGTGTATCGCATGCGCTGAAAGCAGCCGTCGAGGGGCGTGTAGGTTCCCCACCCCCCCATCCCCGAAACATAGAGTTGGCCATCCTTGGGGTTGAATCGGCCCCGATGGCTCCCCGAGAGGAAGTCCCCTGGAAGAGGTATAACGGCCCCTTGCGGCTGCCCATCGACACGCTCTCGAAGGATCAGAAACGGTGTGCCCGTCCCATAGGAGAAATGGATCATCTGCCCCTGAAGTGGTCCCCAACGATCACCGGAAACATACACCTGGCCGCCGCTTGAATTATCGAGCCCGCGAGGTAGATAAACGAGAGGGACGTCGGGAGGTTGGTTCTTGAGAGGGCCGGGGTATCCGTAGTGGCCGCCGGCGCGGACCTCGCAAATCATCGAGGTCGGGACCCACTCCCCCTCGGAATTCGGGACGGTGATCGTCCCATCGGGGGTGAGGCCGAGCCCGTCGGGATTGCGGAAACCGGTCGCCAGCACCTTGATGTCCTTGCCGTTCGGCGCGATTTTCAGCAACCCCGCCTTGCCGGAAACCGTGTAGAAGTTCCCCAGGGAGTCTCGTTCGAGTCCGCAGATGAAGTCATGGCCGGCCGGTGAGGTGTCATAGGCGTTGGTCACGCACTCATACAGATCCGCTTCGCCATCCCCATCGAGATCGCGAAGGCGGGTGATTTGATCGCGGCCCAGGACATACGCGTGACCGTCGAAAACGACCAGTCCCAGGGCATGATGCAACCCCGAGGCAAATCGCCGCCAGCGAACCTGCGACAGGGAGGCGTCGAGTCCGTCCACGCGCCACACGTCCCCTTGCATCGTGCAGACCAACGCCGTCCCATCCGGAAGAAAATCGTGTCCGCCAAAAAAGAGGGGGGTCTTCCAGGGATTTTCGAAGGGAGGTTCGATCGTGTCGATCGCGTAGGGCTTCGTTGTTCCGAGCGAGCCTCTCGCCGTGAAGACCTGGGGCCATTGCGCGGCACCACCCCGGGTCAGGTTGCGCAACGGGTGGGTGTCGGCGGGAGCGACAACCCGCGTGAACTGACCGCCTTCGACCCAGGGGGCATCGAGGTAATCAACGCCATCGATGCGATACGCGAACACAACCCGCTCCCCGCTCCGATAGAAACCGAGATACTTGAATGGCTTGTTTGGCCTGGTCCCGGCCGGGCGAGGGAGAGGTTTGCCTTCGAGCGTGAGCCCGTCCATGAAGCCATGGCGGACGCTTGAGAACTTGACGAATCCCCCTTCCCAGAGAGCCTCATAGCAAAGCGTCGTGGGATCGAAGCAGGTGGAGAGCTCCCCCTTTTCGCCGAGGCGTATGCAAACGCCTTTGGGGATCGTAAGGTTCGCTCCACGGAAGATCCCCGAGATGAGGGTCCCTAAATCGACGCTGTTCCATCGATCGTCGGCCCAGCTCGCTTCATTTTGATTGCCCCAGTGTCCGAAGCTCCCTCCATCGAGGCCTGGGAATGGCGGGAGGAGAGCGGGGACGTCGGCCTGTTTGCGAAAATACTCCGCTTCCTTGGCATAGAATTCATAGACGCGATCCCGATTCACCGGGTGCAGCCGGTTGGGCCATTCCTCGGGACGGATCGGCCCCTTGTCGAACGGGAAGTTCGCCGGGGCATGCGATTGCACATGCTTGACCAGCGATACGGTGTCCGTACCCTTCCGGCCAAGCTCCAGCAGAAAACGCACCAGGTCCTGGCGCTGGCCGGATGTCATCGATGCGGCGAGCCCATCGGGCATCAAGGTTCCCTGATCGCGGATCTCCTCGATCTCTGCCTTTGGGATTCGGATTCGCTCTTCGGTCGCGGCATCTCGGATGACAATCTCGCGTTCGGTTTCTTCCTGCTTGTATCCTTGAATCAGCTTTCCTTCGTTTGTCGCGATGGCGATCGCGGCATACCCGTCCTTGATTTGCTTCCTGGGATAGAGGAACGCCTCGACGATTTGCTCCGGCGGGACGCATGCCCCTACGGTTGTGAGATCCGGCCCGACCGCTCCCCCCTTCGCCCCAACTCGATGGCAGGAGATGCAGGCGAAATTCGAGGCGACGAAAACATCGGCGCCCCGCCGGGCATCGCCGTGGGCATTGGCGTCGCGAATCAGTTGCGCCACTGCTTCGGCTTCCGGGTCGGGTTTGGCCGAGACGGCTTTCTCCGGCCGGGGCGGAACCGCGGTTCTGGGCTTGGGCGCAGGGCCGGCGGATTTCCCCGAGAGTTGGAGGACGAGCCAATCGAGGCCGTCGAGATTGTCTTTCAAGCGTTCCTCGGCGTCGTCCATGGTGTGTCCCAGGATGCCGATGGGCCCACGATAGCCGCTGTCTCGGATTGTTCGGAGCAATTGCAAATCCAGGGCGCCTTGGCCGAGCGGCAGGATTTTGCGACCGACCTTGTCGCCGCCCGGATCCATGCCATTCAGGTTGAGGCTGACCAAGTAGGGTTTCATCTTCGTCAGGAGTGCTGGGAAACGGTCGAGATGATCGTGTCCATGGTGAAGGTTGTAGACGATCCCCACATTGGAGACCCCTTCCCCTTTCAACCTTTCGACGATGGCAATCTGATTGTCGGGTTCACCGAACCAACCGCCGTGATTGTAGAGGGCCACCGAGCAGCCGATCTTGGCGGCTTCCTCGGCAAGCGGCTTGAGCTTCTCCGCCGCGACTTTGACCCTGCGGTCCTGCTCGGGGCCGGCGACCAGGTTCGGACCGAGATCGAGGAGAGCCCAGAGTTGGGCCTTCACCTCGTTTCGCTTCAGCACGTCCAGGATGATCCGGGACTCTCGATTCAACTCGCCGGGGGCCGTCCAGAAGGCGTCGAGCGAGACGCCATGCTTCTTGAGGGCCTGATCTCGGCGTCGAACGTGGGGATGTCGTCGGCCCGCCAGTCATAGGCGAAATGCTTGAACCCGAGTTTCTCGAGCATCGCCGCTCGTTCCTCGGGCTTGCGCTTCTTCGAGTCGAACGGCACGATGCACCAGGCGATCAGGTTGTCGCGAGCGAAGAGCCGCGAGGTTACATCCGAGGCCGGTTCCGCGGCGTGCGTTGGCTTCCAATTCGCCAACAGAAGACCGGCACCGCCGACAACCGCGCAGACGAACAGCCCCCATCGGACCCCCTGCATTCGAGAACCGACCCATCGCGATCTTGACATCTTCACGCTCCTCAGACTGCTCCGACAAATCATAACGCGAACGAGCCGGCCAGAGTTATTCCATCATGACTGAGCCTTCGCGAAGGTTAGACCCAGCGCGATCGTTCCTGTTCTGCCACGACTATGGAGACGATGATCGTCTCGGACTCGATCCGATGGAAGCGACGCGGTCATCGTTGATGGTCGTCAGGTAGGGCAAAATAGTCTGTCAAAAAGCATAAAGGTATGCGAGGCGTTGCCGACGGCGCATTTGCCCTATCTTGGGATTCAAGGATTAAGGGAATTTGCGGATCGCAAGGAAGGTAGCCGTACGGCTGAAGAGTAAGGCGGGAACGATCAGAGAGCCACCTCAGGGACTCGAACCCTGGACCCCAGCTTTACGAAAGCTGTGCTCTACCAACTGAGCTAAGGTGGCCGACGATCAATGCGACGTACCAAAATAACGGGGATTGTCGGTAAGTGCAAGCGAGACAAAGCGAAGTTGATGAAGGTTCGGGCCTGATCCTCACTTCAGGAGATTCGTTGCGAACTCCCGCATCGCCCGCCGCCGCGCCGTCATCCCCCGGGGAGACCGCTCGATCGCCTCCAGGATCTCGGCCGGGCCGACCGGGAACCAGCCGGATCGCCTGGCGTCCGCGTAGGCCCGATTCTCCCCCAGCCGCCGAATCCGGACCGTCTTGCCGTCGAACTCCCACACCTCAATCGCCCCAATTGCCGCGTAGATCGCCGACCAATCCGCATCGGGCCGGCGCAGGTCAACCTCGATCACCAGGTCGGGGGCCGGAAACTTCGTGATATCCTCCTCCCTCGATGCCACCAGGGCCTCTGTCGCCCGGAGCTTCACCGGGTCCAGGTAGAACGCCGAGTCCGCCTCGGCTCCCTTCCTCGCTCCCGGAGCCTTCCAGGTCGTCAAGCCCAGGGCGATTGGGTCGCCCCCCATCGCCTCGCCTAACGCCGCCACCAGGTCAGCTAACCGCTCCGCGTAGTCCTCGTGATGGAAACTCGGGCTCATGATCTCCAACTCCCCGTCGTCGAAGGACAGCCGCCCTCCGCGCGTCCGATCGGCCAGCCCTTCGAACGTCTCCCAGGACACCCCCGACATCCGGATGTAGGTATCCGCGTCTTGATCGTCGACGTCGTTGATGTCGCCATGGATTATCTCCTACCTGAGATCGCGCGCGGAAAATGCTGTTAACGCGGCCCTGCCGCGAGCGCTTTCTCGTAGACTTCGAGATAACGATCGAGATTGCGATCCATCGCGAAGTATTCACGAGCGATCGGCTGGGTCGCAGCCGCGAGTCGGGACGCCAATTCCGGATCGGTCAATACTCGGATAATTCCGTCGGCCAAGGGGTCGGGGGCAACATCGGTGAGAAGGCCGGCTCCCGACTCGCCGAGCAGTTTCTTGTAGTCGCCGAAGTCGGTCGCCACGATGGGGCGCCCCGCCGCCAGATACACCGCGATCTTGCTCTGGACGGAGTAGTTTTCGCGGCAGGCCAGGCGG
>CALKTZ010000781.1 GCA_937997355.1 uncultured Planctomycetales bacterium
CCCGCGCCGATCGAAGATCGGTTTCCTCCGTGTTTTGATCGCCCTCGTCCTCGCCGCGACTTCCGCCCAGGCCAAGCCGCCGACCCTGACCGGCTTCTTCCCCGCCGGGGCCGTGCCCGGCCAATCCCTCAGCGTGACCGCCTCGGGGCGCTTCGACCACTGGCCCGTGGGCTGCTGGGTCGAGGAGGGGGCCGGGCTCGCGATCAGGCCGGCGAAGGAAAAGGGGACGCTGACGATCGAGGTTGCCAAGGATGCCGCGCCCGGCGTGCGCTGGATTCGCCTGTACGACAAGGACGGCGCGACGTCGCTCCGCCCGTTCCTGGTCGGGATCGGCGGCCTCGCCGAAGTGCTGGAAGCGGAGCCGAACGACGACCCGCGCAAGCCCCAGGCGATCGACCGCGCGCGGGCGACGATCAACGGCCGGCTCGCCAGGAGCGGGGATGTCGACGGCTATTCGGTCCCGCTGGAACGGGGGGAAGTCCTCGCGGCCGACCTGGAAGCCAATCGACGGCTCGGCTCGCCGATGGATGCCGTGCTCCAGGTCGTCTCGTCGAAGGGGTTCGTCCTCGCCCAGAACAACGACACCGTCGGCGACGACCCCCGGATCATCTTCGAGGCCCCCGCGAAGGGGACTTACACCGTCCGCCTCTTCGCGTTCCCGTCGAAGCCGGATAGCAGCATCCGGTTTTCCGGGGGCTCGGCGTATGTCTACCGGCTCACCCTCACCACCGGCGGCTTCATCGAGCATGCATTTCCCCTGGCCTATTCTCCGAATCGCGTGAATCCGATCGCCGCGATCGGCCCGAACATCAACAGTAACGGCGAGGCCGTCATCCTCCCTGTCTCGATTGGCGATCAGCCGATCGATCGGATGATCCTCGCGCATCCCGCCCTGCCCGGGACCGCCGAGATCCGCCGGGTGGATGACGCCGTGGACGTGGCGATCGAGTCCGAGCCGAACGACCCGGCCCGGCCGCGGAGGATTGTCGATCGAACCGCCGTTAGCGGGCGGATCGATCCCCCCGGCGATCAAGATGCCTATGAGGTGCCCCTGAAGAAAGGTGATCGGCGGATCATCCGGCTGGAGTCTCGGACGTTCGGCCTGCCGCTCGACGCGGTCTTGCGCATCCTGGGGGCTGACGGCACGATCCTGGCCGAGGCCGACGACGTGGGCAAATCGAGCGATCCCGAGCTTGTTTTCAGCCCCCCCGCCGACGGGGTTTATCGGATCGTGGTTCGCGATCTCCACCGTCGAGGAGGGGCACGCTACGTCTATCTCCTGAGCGTGATTCCTCCCGAGCCCAGCTTCGCCGCGACCCTCGCGGCCGATGCCTTCGAGCTGGTCCCCGGCAAGGAAACCAAGGTCGTCGTGACGATCGATCGCAAGGAGGGCTACAACGACACGCTCGACATCACGGCCGTCGGGCTTCCGCGGGGGGTGACCGCGACGACCGTCCACTCACGGCATTCCGATGCCTCGGCGAAATCGGCCACGCTCGAACTTCGCGGCGACGCGAACGCCCCCGCGCAATCCGGCCCGTTCCGGATCATCGTCTACCGGGCCGACGGCAAGGGGCGCACCCACCATGCGCTGGCCAGGATCGACGGTTCCGACGAGGCGGCCACCACCGCCCAGACCGAGCACCTCTGGCTGACCTCGCTCCCGGCCGCACCGCCTTCCACTTCGCCTTCGTCGAAGAAGAAGTAGCCTCCGAGCCCATTCCGCATCACCGCGAGAAATCGAGCTTCGGGTGATCGGGGATCGAGCCGGCGATGCGGAAATGGAAGTGGTTGTCGTCTTCCCAGGCGAGCCATCCCACCATCGACTTGCCGTTCTCCTGCACCAGGGCCAAGGTCTCCCCGCCATACGCGAACTCGCCGTTCAAGGTGGGGCCCGAGCCCTGGCTCCCCGAAACCGTCCAGGAGAATTTTTTATCGGGCTGGATGGCCAGGTCGATCGTCACGTTCTTGGCCGGGCTCGCCTTCCAGCGTCCGGCGAACTCGCCCATCGATGGCGGCCTGGGCTTCGGCCTGGCACCCTCGGTCGGTTTCGCGGTTGACGGCGATGCCGCGTTGAGCAACGGGGTTGGGGCGTTGAGCAAGGGAGCCGTGACGGGGGTCGCCGAGGCCACCAGGGTTGCCGGGGCCGACGCGGGCGCGGGTTCGGGTTTCGGATCCGGCTTGGGCGTGATCGGAGGTGCCGCCGGGCTGTTGGCGGCATTCGCGACGTGGTCCGCCTGGGGTTTGCTCGCGGTATTCGCCGCCAGGGTCGGGGTCGGCGGCGGGGCCTGCGCCCGTCGGGCCGATGGCGGGGCCGGTGCCGGGGGGACGGCGGGCGAAGCATCCGGGCCGGCCTGATCCGCGACCGCCACGCCTTCGGCGCCGGGCGGGGCGACGATGACGATCAACTGCGAGGTGAGTTGATCTTGCGGCTTCAGCCGGGCGGCTTCCTTCAATTCCTCCTCGGCGATTTCGACATGTCCGGCGGTGAGATAATGGTAGGCCAGCACGAAGTGGGCCGACGCCGAATCCGGATGCTCGTCGCGATAGTCTTCCAGCGCCCGGAGCTGCGCGGTGTAGGCATCCCCCTTGCCGTAGAGGCGCGCGAGGGTGGTCCAGTCCCATCCCGGCCCCACGGAGAGGACCGCGTGCAAGGTTGCCGCCGCCTCGTCGTATCGCTTCAGCGCGAAGAGGGCCAGGGCGCGCAGCTCGTGGACGGCGGAGTCGTTGGGAAGGGTCCTGAGCACCTTGTCGGTCAGGCCGAGGGCCTTGAGATAGTCTCCGGACTTGAAGGCCGCGCGGGCCGCGTCGAGGATGGCGATTGCGGTGTCCGTCGCGACTGCATTCGGCGCCGGGCTCTCGGTGTCGATCGGCCTGGCATAATCGAACGGGGCCGATGGCGAGCCCGCCGCGCGATGATAGGGGTTGGTATAAGGGGCATAGCCCCAGTCGTAAACCGCCGACCCCACCTTCCAGCTCGCGAGCCCCGCGGCGACCGCGCGGGTGGCGATCCCTTCCCAATCCCACTGATGGTTCGAGCCCCAGATGCCGTCCCAGGTGCCGTGAATCCAGCCCGCGTGCGGGTCGCGTCCGGCGTGGTGCCGGGGGTTGCCTCGATGCGGCTCCGGCGGCTTCGGGCTGTTCGAGACGTCGATCGTTATTTCTCGATTCGACGGATTGCCGGCCTTCGCGCGCGGAGGAGGAAGGGCATTCGGCGGGACGACCATCTCGCCCCCCTTGGCCGCCGCCCCGGCTTTCGGCCGGGTGGTTGGATTCGGCCGCGGACTCACGCGATTTCGAGGCAGGCCGTTCGGCCCGTACTCCAGTTTGTCGCTTTTGTCCCCGGAACCGGCACGCGAAGGGAGCGTATTGCGCGGAATCTTCGCCGTCGTCGATGAATTCCCGCCGCCCTTCTCCCCCCCTTGCTGGCCGAGCGCTTCCCCGATCTCGACCAATCCGGCGATGAATCCCCCCAGGCAAAGCGCAATCGCCAGGCGCAACGAGGGCAAGACGGATTTGCCATGCACCAATCGCGCCATCGGTCCCGCTCCTCTCGCCGTGAGGCCGTCCTGGGAAGGGAGCACATTCCGCAATGATCTCGTTACCATTCAATAGCTTACCATGGACGATGCGTGACTCTCGATGCCCTTCATTCCAATCTATCTGTAGGATTCGAAAACGGCCCGATCGCGAGGGGAAACCGCGCAGGCCCAAGGATGTTCGCCCTGGAACGTGAGCCAGCAGGCTTGCTTGCGAATGACGTGCCGCCTGGTGATCTTGCATAGCTACGACAAAGTATTATCCATTCATTGCCGTCGAAGCTCGGGCAAATTCGCAAAACTTCGCGCTTGATTTCGACACACGTTTCGGCCACACTACCACGCGTTGCAAAGTAGTGGTCCGTGAGGGGTACTGTTTTGATGAATCCCTGGGAAACGCAGCTCCGCAAGGGGGTGGTCGAGCTGGCGGTGCTGGCGTCGATCGCGCGGGGGGAGACGTACGGCTATCGGATCGTGGAGTCGTTGCGGGTTCACGAGGGCCTGGCGTTCACGGAGAGCACGATCTATCCGGTGCTGACCCGGCTCACGCGCGACGGCTGCCTGGCGGTCCGGGTCGAGGCGTCGCCGGCCGGTCCTTCGAGGCGGTATTACCGGCTCACGCCGGCGGGCGAGGCGCGATTTCGCGAGATGAGGAAGAGCTGGAAGACGGTGTCGCAATCACTTTCAACCTTACTGGAACGGCAAGGAGGGGAACCATGACCCTGACCTCGATTCGGCTTTCGGGCTCGCTGCAAACCCTGATCGACTCCCGGCTCGACACGATCGAGCGCATGCTGATGGGGCGGGTCTCCCGGCAGGACCGCCTGGCGATCGTCAAGGACGTGGAGACCCAGATCTTCGACATCCTCCAGGAGCAGGGATCGGAAGATCCGACGCGCGACGACGTGCTGGCCGCATTGGCGAGGCTCGACCCCCCCGAAGCCTATCTCCCGGAAGCCTCGGACGACGGCGACGAGCGGCCGGCGATGTCCGGGAATCCCTCGGCGCCGCGAACCGTCGACGCGAGGCCGGTGAAGCCCTTGAACAGGGATCATTCCCGGAATGGCAAGATCGGCGGCATCCTGGGGATTGTTGCCATGATCCTGACCGTCTTGAGCCCGTCGAGTTATTTTTTCGGGATTATTCTGGGTTCGGAGATCATCCTCTTCGGCATGGCGGCCGGGTTCGTCGGCCTGATTTTCTGCACCAGCCTGGTGGGCCTGGTGCTGGCGTGTACGTCGCGGTTCCGCGATGCCTGGGGGATCGTGGGAGGGATTTTGAACCCGCTCGCCTTGTTCTATTCCCTGTTCGTGGGGCTCGGCTTACTCTGGTTGGTCTTCATCCCGATGCTCTCCTGACCGAGACCCTGTTTTCTCCCTCGATCTCACGGTTCGCGTCATGGCCTGGCTGGATCGAATCCCGAACAAGCGAGTGCTCCTCGGCCGGGGGATGACGGCGCTGGGGATCACGCGCACGCTCGAACGGCTTTCCCGGGCGCGGGGGGCGTCGCTGCTGGTTTTGATCTACCACCGAATCGCCGAGCCCGCCGGAGATCCCTATTACGAGCCGGTGATCTCGGCGACTCCCGACGGCTTCCGCGCCCAGTTGATGATGCTCCGCGATCGCTACCGGCTGCTCCGACTCGACGAGATTTCGCGCGACGGGGGGCTCGAATCGCTCGACCGGCCGTCGGTCCTGATCACGTTCGACGACGGCTACCGCGACAACGCCGAGGTCGCCGCACCGCTCCTGAAGGAGCTAGGAATCCCCGCGACGTTTTTCCTCACCACCGAGTTCGTGCAGGGGGTTCGGCTCGCCTGGTGGGACCATGTCGCCTACGTCATCAAGCAGACCGCGAGGCATTCATTTTCGCTCGATCTCAGAACAGAGGACGCAGATCGATCGGCCGCGACGTCCCCCCTGGCCGTCGATCTCGGCGACGGCTCCCCGTCCGCGCGCACCACGGCCCTGATGACGATCATCAGCGCGTTTCTCGACGGCCGAGTTCCCGACGAGGCGCGGTTCCTCGCCCAGCTCGACGAGCGGGCCGGGGTGGATGTCGACGCCCCACGCCTGGGCCGGGAACTCTTCATGACCTGGGACCAGGCCCGAGCCCTGGCCGACGATCCGAGCGGCCTGTTCGCGATCGGCTCGCATGCGGTGAGCCATCGTCGGCTGGCCGCCTTGGATGAAGCCGAGCAGCGCGACGAGCTTGCCGGATCGAAGCGGACGCTGGAAACGCTCATCGGCCGCGAGGTGGATACCCTGGCCTATCCGTACGGGGGACCCGGCGCGTTCGACGATCGCACCGAGCGGATCGCGGCCGAGGCGGGCTATCGGCTCGGCTTCTCGGCGATCGCGGGGGTTCCGCGATCTGGCCAACCGCTCGACCTCCTCCGCATCCCTCGCTTCATGATCGGCTCGGGAGATTCCGCGTCCCTGCTACGCGCCCGCCTGGCCCTCCAGGCCGCGGTCGGCAGGTCGTTCTTGTGAATCTGACTGTTCGATTGGCCCTGAGCTCACATGATCGACGAGGCTCAAAACAAAGTCGCTTGTTCAATCTTCGGAGGCCAGAAGACTCCAAGCACGAGCCAGGTGTTATAGGGAAAGAAAGTTCCCATGAAAAATCGGGTATCTTTATCCGCTCGACAAAGCTCGTCAAAGAATTTTTTCTTAACACTTTCCGCTGCCGCTTCATCTGACCCAAGGCGCTCTCTTTCGTTGAGGAACAGTACCCCCAATTCCCAGTCTTCGCACATGGCCGTATGTGGCTTTTCGCTGTCTTCGCACTCGAATATGTAATGAAATGAATAGGGGATTTTTCGGAGTGGTTTCTGCGGAGGGCCAAAGAGGGTCATTTGATCAAAGAGATTTTGCCATTCCGGCTTCCATTCTGGATCTGCCTCCCGAACCTCAAGGTCAAGGATTCGTTTCGGCCTGACAATCCCAAGCGACGTCTTATCTGTCGCATACAAAGCTTTGAGTTGATTCTGCGTATAGTGTGGAACCTGATCGATGATCGTTCTACGCTTAGCCCATTGTTTCTCTGTCGAAATGGGCTTGCCGAGGATGCGAATCGAGGCAAGATTCGGATCACGACTCTCTTTCCGAGTATCGTTGCTCTTGGAGTGCGGGTCGAGTTGAACCTCAATCCATTGGTATTTATGGAATTGTTGGTTTTTCGGCCGATAGCGGTAGTCGATTGGGTAAAGTCGGACCCATTCGAATGCTTCGGTGATTCCGGCCGTGCAGACAAGCTCTTTATAGCCCCGCGACGGATGCGGATAGGTCATCACCGTAATCAGAACCTTCGTCGGTTTTGGTTGCTCGCTCATCAACGAATCCTAGATGGACAATTGGAAGACCGGTCAACCTCGACACGGGTTTGGCAAGCCGGCTCCGATGACAGCAGCTCGGATTAGCTTCCATGCAGACGAGAACACTTGGACGTTCACGGACCAGTTCGGCAACTGCCTGCACCTCCACCGTCGCATTCGAAAGAGTGTTCGACTCATATTCATCGAAGATCATGAGGCGATCATCGTCGGCTGGGAAGAGTCGCCGGATATCCGATGGAATTCCGAGTTCGGCGAAGTGCCGATACTCAATGCCGAGACGATTCAAGAGACGGTTCAGCGTGCTCTTGTGGAAACCATAGCGACGAGCCGTCGGATTGCTCCGAACGTCAATCAACCGCTCGATTCCCCTTTCGATTAGAAGATTCAAGAATCGATCGATGGAAATACCTTCGTATCCCATCGTGTAAACCGCAACCTCGGCCGTCGGCCGCTGAGCAAGCTTTTGCCGCTCGCTGTTCACCGTAAACGCGGGATAACGTTGGTAGATGTAGTCGAGAAGATCGTTTTCAGAAAGACATCCAAAGGCGTTCACGACCTCCCGCACATTCCTCTCGACTGCATGCCCGACACCTGCAACGAAGTCGGTCGAAACCAGATCCAGATTCAAGCTCCAAACCTGGTCTCCTTGCGAGAGGATGTAGCTCGTCGATTCGAGCTTCTCGATTTCGTGATAGATGGCGAATGAGAACGGTCCATATTTGTAAGGCACAAAATCATAGAACGAACCGCCGCCCCCTGAATCCGTCTCATGTCGAAGTAAAAAACACC
>CALKTZ010000782.1 GCA_937997355.1 uncultured Planctomycetales bacterium
AGCATGGCCGACATGGCCGACCTCGACTCGGTCGAGGCCGCCTGGGCCGATCTGGGCGAGTTGATCGACACCGATGAGATCACCCCCGTCACCTACATCAACTCGAGCGCCGACCTCAAGGCTTTCTGCGGCCGACACGAAGGGATCGTCTGCACCAGCTCGAATGCCAGGGCCGTCCTGGAATGGGCGTTCGCCCGGCGACCGCGCGTCCTCTTCTTCCCCGACCAGCACCTGGGACGCAACACGGCGAGGAAGATGAATATCCCCCTCGACCGAATGCTCGTCTGGAATCCGCGCGAGCCGCTCGGGGGGAACGCGCCCTCCACGATCGAGAACAGCAAGGTCCTGCTCTGGCGCGGCCACTGCTCGGTCCACCAGATGTTCAAGCCGGCCCATGTCGAGCAGTTCCGTCGCCAGTTCCCGGGGATCAAGATCCTCGTGCATCCCGAATGCATGATGCAGGTTGTCGAAGCGGCCGATCTCGTCGGTTCCACGGAATTCATCATCAAGACGGTCGCCGAGGCGCCGCCCGGTTCCGTCTGGGGTGTGGGGACCGAGCTTCACCTGGTAAATCGGCTCGCCCATGAATTCCCGGACAAGTCGATCCATTTTCTCTCGCCGATGGTTTGCATGTGCGCAACCATGTACCGGATCGATTTGCCGCACCTCGCGTGGTGCCTGGAGAACCTGGCGCGAGGGACGCCCGTGAATCAGATCAAAGTTCCCGAAGATACGGCGCATTGGGCGCGCATTTCGCTGGAAAGAATGCTCGAAGTTCGCTAAGTAGAATGAATAACGCCACGGAAAAGCCGGAGGCGCGGACGATCTCTCGCCTTACCGGCTTTCCTGTATATTCGCTGGGCATGAGATGCTCGAATGTCGGCGAAGGATACCTCGCGCTGCCGAGCCGAACTCGTCTGTCCTATCCCGCTCCTCCCTTCCATGGTCTGAGGCCGACGACGCGGATCGGCCCTCGCATCTGAAATGAGTGGATGAGATATGCCTTCATCGACGTCAACCGAGCCCACCACGCCGCCGATGGACATCGATCTGATCGCGCACGGGAACCACTGGAATCCGTTTTCCGTGCTGGGGTTTCATCAGCTGGGAAACCCGGAGAATGGGCACGGCGCCTCGGCGATCCGCGCCTTCCTGCCCGACGCCAAACGAGCCTGGGTGGTCGACCTGACGAAAGGTGAGCCCGGCGTCTCGGTCGCGATGGACAAAATCCATCCGGATGGGTTTTATATCGCAACCTTCTCGGATCGGTCGGGAGGGTTCCCCTATCGACTCCGGATCGAGAACCACGAAGGGCACGCCTGGGAAATCGTCGATCCCTATTCGTTCGGCCCGATTCTTACGGACTTTGACATCCACTTGCTCGGAGAGGGAACCCATTGCCGCAACTACGAGCGGTTGGGGGCTCATGTCGTCGAGCGAGAGGGCATCCGGGGAGTCGCGTTCGCCGTGTGGGCCCCGAGCGCCCAGCGCGTGAGCGTGGTCGGCAATTTCAATCATTGGGATGGTCGCCGGCATCCCATGCGCAATCTCGGGTCGAGCGGCATCTGGGAGATCTTCATCCCCGATCTCTGCCCGGGAGAAGTCTACAAATATGAGATCAAGAGTCGCTACCACGGCTACCTGGTCCAGAAGACCGACCCTTATGGATTCGCGGCCGAACTCCGGCCGAAGACCGCCTCGATGGTGTGGGATCTGTCGCATTTCCAGTGGGACGACGCGGAATGGATGTCCCATCGCGCCGAGCGTCAAGGACTCAACAAACCCCTCGCCGTCTATGAGGTCCACCTCGGTTCGTGGAAGCGGAACGGCGCGTCGGGCGAGGAATTCTTGAACTATCGGGAACTGGCCGATCAACTCGTTAGCCACCTGGAGCACACGCAGTTCACCCACGTCGAATTGCTGCCGATCTCGGAACATCCCTTCGATGGAAGCTGGGGCTATCAGCCCGTCGGCTACTTCGCGCCGACCTCGCGGTTCGGGACTCCCGACGACTTCGTCTATTTCGTGGACACCATGCACCGGCATGGCCTCGGCGTCATCCTGGACTGGGTGCCGGCGCACTTCCCGAACGATGAACACGGCCTCGGCTACTTCGACGGCTCCCATCTCTATGAGCATTCCGACCCGCGACTGGGAGAGCATCGAGACTGGGGAACCAAGATTTTCAACTACGGACGCCCCGAGGTCCGGAATTTCCTGCTGGGAAACGCGCTCTTCTGGCTCGATCGATATCACATCGACGGCCTGCGGGTCGATGCCGTGGCCTCGAT
>CALKTZ010000783.1 GCA_937997355.1 uncultured Planctomycetales bacterium
TCTCGGCGACCTTGTGCAGCGCCGGAAAGGCAAGGCTCAGGAAATAGGCGGCGAGATCACGGCGAAATAGGGGAAATATGTGACGCATTGTGCTTTCATGCTCTGGAGTGAAGACACCTTTCCGGGCTTTGCCTAGCCCGCCTCGGGGAGAGACCTCGAATCGGCCAGGCTCGCCTGGGAAACGGCCTGAACGAATTTCTCTTCCAGCGAGCTATTCTTCAACTGGAGATTCCGGAGCGTTCCCCCGTTTGAAACAACCTCGGCACCGAGTTGCTCTCGCAAGTCGCCGCCGTTCTTCGTCACGATTTCGAATGTTGCATGCTCTCCGTCTCTGTCGACAAGGTGGACACGTTCGACCCCCGGAGTGGCTCGTAGCACTTCGCGGATCAATTCGACCGGGCCGCGCGCCTCGATCAGGATCGATTGGCCGGTTCGAAGATGATCGAGACGATCATCGAGCGCGATGCGACCTCCGGCGATGACGATCACACGGCCGCATGTGGCCTCGACTTCCGACATGATATGCGTCGAGAGCAAAATCGTGTGTCGGTTCGCCAGTTCGCCGATCAGAGAGCGTACCTCTCGGATCTGGATCGGATCGAGCCCCGCGGTGGGCTCGTCGAGGATCAAGATCGGCGGATCGTGGAGCATCGCTTCCGCGAGTCCGACCCTCTGCCGATATCCCTTGGAGAGTTGCCCGAGGATTCGATTCTCGACGTCTTCGAGCCGGCAACGGACGATGACGTCGGCGATCGCTCTTCGTCGTTGCCGACGTGGCACGTCCTTGAGCTGGGCTCGGAATTTCAGATATTCCGTAACGCGCATCTCCAGGTAGAGAGGCACGCTCTCCGGGAGATAGCCGATGCTCCGACGGACTTCGAGCGGTTGTTCGAAGAGGTCATGCCCCAGCAGCTTGGCGTGGCCGCTGGTCGGCGAGAGGTAGGTCGTCAGCATTCGCATGGTCGTCGACTTGCCCGCTCCGTTCGGACCGAGCAGGCCGACGATTTCACCGCGACCGATGGCAAAGCTCAGGCGATCCACGGCGAGGATCGGGCCAAATCGTTTCGTGAGCTGTTCGACTTCGATCATCGCATCTTCGAGGAAATGGGTTGATGAGGCATGGCGGCGGGGACCACATTTCGCGGAAAGAAGACCTCTATCCGCTTCATCCGACGAAATCTTGTCGGATCCATCAACCGGGAGCCGCCATGCTGATCCAAACCAGGACGACCTGATCGTGGACCGAGCTATCCTTGCGTTGCTGGCTCGAAATCGGGGTGTCCTCGGTTTGATGCGGGAGTTTCCTAGGAAGCGCGGGCGAACTTCCCGAACGAGCGGCCACGTCCGCGGTGCCCACGGGGCCAAATTCCGGATCGGACTCTTCGTGCCGACCTTTCGAATGATCGATCAGCGACCTTGTGTGGGGCTGGGGGGGGGCCGAGGAGGAATCGGCTTTTGCCGGGTTGAATTCCGAATCATCCGCGACGAGATCCTGCGAGGCAATCGCGGGCCTATCCGTGAGCGAATCCTTCCGCGGCGGTTTGGTTTTGATAGCAATCTCCTGCCGTGGGATGACCATCTCGCCGACATGCGGCGGGGAGTATGCAAGAACCTGTCCGATCTCCTTGAGCTGGGTCACCATCTCCGGGGT
>CALKTZ010000784.1 GCA_937997355.1 uncultured Planctomycetales bacterium
GGGCGGTCCTGCTCGGCCGCCCGCCGCGACTTTTTTTGCGCGTGATCCCCAGCCGCTTCAGGGCCCGATGCACGGCCGAGGGGCCGCAGGCCACGCCGGCGGCGCGGGCGATCTGCTCGCGGGTGGCGTCGTCATCGTCCCGGACGGCCTGCCGGAGCCTTCGCTCGGCCTCGGCATCGAAGGCCGGGGGGTGGCCGCCGCCGCGGGGCCTGGGCTCGATCGAGCCGGTCCGGCGCCGCTGGCGGAACCAGCTTGCGGATCCATGAGATGCTGACGGAGAAGCGTGCGGCGATCTGCTCGCGGGTAGCATCCCCGGCGTCGCAGGCGGCGACGACCCGCTCGCGGAGGTCGGTCGAATACGGTCTCATCCCCTCGGGCCCTCCATAATCCCCGAGGTATAACCGCGTCAACCGCCACGCTCAACGAAAAACCGCTCTAAAGGCGAGGGTTTTGACCCTCCCAACATCCGACAATAATCCGGGTTAGGCTGTTCCTTGATGTGTCTGAGGTTCCTGACTCCATAGGAGCTCATTTTTCCCGAACGCTCTTACGCGACTGCCACTTTTGCAGGTTGTTCGGTCTCGATGATCTCCAGTTCGGGCAGAGTAACCTTGACCCCGGCCTTGCTGAAAACGACGGGAATGATTTCCTTCGAAACACCGGCATCGTAGCCCAGGCCGAGGAACTTATGCGCCGGCGTCGAGAGACGAAGGATCGTCCGAAAGAAGACGATGCGCAACCGACGGAAGTAAGGGAGATCATCGCTCGTGATGATCTCTTCTTCCCCAGCCTCGATGATCCAGCGGTCCGAAGGGATCTCGATTTGACCGGCGGTTTGAAGCTCACGCAAGGCCCCGCGGATATCGGGCTGCTCCATATAACCATAGGTACCGATCACCGAAACGATATCACGCCCGAGATTGATCACCTCGAACTTGGCACACTCCCGATCGGCCTCCGCGACCGAAAGGAGTTTGGCGTGGAAGAGAGTGATGTGGGATGGGAGGACGCCGAACTTTTTCAGGAAGATTCGCATCGAGATCGGCACGTATTCATCGCGATCCCTGATGGGACGCGAGCACAGGAAGACGAAGGCGCGGTCCGTCTCGACGAGGCGCCGTCTCCCCTGAATGAGTGTCCGCGCGAGTGGGAGATTTTCCTCGATCGAAACTTGAATTTCATCCACCATCTCGCGAAGGGCGATCAGCCAGCCGATCCGCTTTCCACCGGCCACGCCGAAGGCGAAGAATGCCTTCGCCAGTTCGGATCGCCCCCACTGCCAGGTCAGCATGATCGTGACGAGTGCGGCGGCGATCGCCATGGGATAGTAACCTCCGTGGAAGAATTTCAGCAAATTGCTCCCATAGAACAGGAGGTCGATCGCCAGGATCGGCGTGCAGACGAAAAACACCTTCCAGAGGGGCCAATTCCACCGATAGTGGGCGACATAGCCGAACGCGAGCGTGGTGATCCCCATGGTTCCTGTCACGGCGATGCCATAAGCCGCGGCCAGATTGCCGGACGTGCGGAAGATGAGCGTAATCGTCGCACAGCCGAGGAACATCGACCAATTGATCGCGGGAATATAGACCTGTCCTTCCGCCTCTCGACTCGTGAACTTGACGTCGAACCTCGGGCAGAAGCCTAGCGAGATCGCCTGCTTGACGATCGAGAACATCCCGGTGATCAACGCCTGCGAGGCGATGAACGCCGCGATCCCGGAGAGGACCATGTCGAGCGACAGGATAATCCCATCCACTTTCTGATCGCCGATTTGCGGAGTGAGGGCATAGAAGGTATTCGCGCGGGGTGGAACGCCCCGTTCGAGGATGTTCGCGACCTGTCCCGCGTAGTTAAAGAGCAGGCAGGGTAAAACCAGCGCGAACCACGAAGACATCACGGGAAGACGCCCGGAATCTTTCGGATCGATGCTTTCCCCTTCCTCGACGTCCTTCTCGCCTTTGCGGGCGAAATGGCCGATATCGGCGTACTTCGCCTCACCGCCGGTGATGGCAAGCACGACGACTCCCAGGATGACGAAGGCACCGATCTGTGGGAACGAGGCCAGGAAGCGGACGGCGTAAACGGGGTTGAACGCCAGGAAGACTTCGGGATTTCGAATAATCCAGGGGAGCCCTTTCAGGGCGATCCAGGGAAACCAGATCAGCATCATGAACCAGCCGAAGAAGCCGCCGACCTGACTCGTACCGCGCCACTGGAAGCGGAAAAGGACAAAGAGGCTGAGAAGGGTGGCGGTCACCGCCCACGATTCGCCCAATGGCTCATAGGCGCCGAGCATGCTGATCGGCGGCGTGATGACCCCGTCGGCCGCGAGGAGTCCCGCGGCGATCACGACCAAATAGCCGACCATCGTGAAGCCCACAACCTTCCCCGTCGTTCCCTTGAGGAGTCCCCAGAGCGCGAACGTTCCTCCCTCGCCGTGGTTGTCCGCCCTCATGACGAGGAGGTCATACTTGATTGTAAGAAAAATGAGGGCCCAAAATACCAGACTAAGCCCCCCGAGAGCTTCCCAATCCGTGACAAGCCGCCCCCCATTATTGAGCAATTCCACAAGCCGATGCTCGTCCCCGACATCGTGTTTGAGGCGGACCGTTTCACGGGTGATTTCCATGATCGTATAGAGAACGGAGGTTCCGATGTCTCCATAG
>CALKTZ010000785.1 GCA_937997355.1 uncultured Planctomycetales bacterium
ATCAGGAAGACCTCGACGTGCTGGCGGCGGTCGCGAGTCAGGCCGCGATCGCGATCCAGAACGCCAGCCTTCACGAAGCCTCGTTGGAACGGGAGCGGATCGACCGCGACCTCAAGCTCGCGGAACAGATCCAGAAGCGATTCCTCCCTCAGTCGGTCCCGACCATCAGCGGCTATGAATTCTTCGCCCATTATGAGCCGGCGTATGAGGTTGGCGGGGATTATTATGATTTCGCGCCGCTGCCGCCCCGACGGATGGCGATCGCGCTCGGAGACGTCTCCGGCAAAGGGGTCTCGGCGGCCTTGATGATGGCGAAGTTCTCGGGAGATACGCGGTATTGCATCCTCACCGAAAACGCGCCGGGGGCCGCGGCGACCGAGCTGAACAGCCTCCTGTTCTCGGCGGGGATCGAGGAGAAATTCATTACACTGAGCCTGAGCGTGCTCGACTACGAGCGGCATACGCTGACCGTCGCCTCGGCCGGGCACCTGCCGATCGCGATCCGGCGCGCCAACGGGACCGTCGAGGAAATCGGCGAGGATATCACCGGATTTCCATTGGGGATCGTGCTGGAAACGCAATATTCGCAGGCCGAGATCCAGCTCAATCCGGGGGATGTAGCGGTCATCTACTCTGATGGCGTTCCCGACTCGCGGAATCTCGGCGAGGAGCTTTACGACTCGCGCGAGAATCGCCGCCTGATCCGCCGCCTCGCCGACACGGCGGGAAGTCCCGAGGTGATCGGCCGCGCGATCCTTCAGGACATTCGCGAATACTCCGCGGGGCACATCCAGGTGGACGACATCACGTTGATCTGTTTCGGCCGCTCGCCGCTGTGATCCCGAGCTTCTTCCCGAAGCTGTCGCAAAAGGTTGAGGCGTTCGGGTAATCGGAAACGGCCAGCCTCGGTTCCGTCCCCATGAGCCTTATCGGGCGGTGCCCTCATGGGATATGGCGGTCCGTCCCCTTGTGTTCCCGGGCGGTTACGAAGTTCGCTCGATCAGATATTAACCACGAGAAATTTCCACAGAATGCCTTTCAAAGTCAGCAATCTCCGGCTGGAACTCGAAGACTCCGAGGAACGTCTGCCGGGGCTGATCGGTCAGCGTTTAGGGATTGCTCCGTCCGAGATTTCGCGGTGGCGCATCCTCCGCAAGAGCCTGGACGCGCGAAACCATCACGACATCTACCAGTCATACGCCGCCGAGGTGGAATTGTCCGACGCGGCAGCGGAACACGTCGCTTCGCAACTCCCTGATCAGGTCGAATCGTATCAGCCCGACCGGCATGACTGGCCGGAGCCGGGAAACCATTGGCTCGAACATCGTCCGATCATCATCGGGGCCGGCCCGGCCGGCTTGCTCGCCGGTTACTTGCTCGCGCGCGAGGGCTATGCGCCACTCATCCTCGAACGAGGCAAGGGGGTCAAGGATCGTGTCGCCGACGTCCGGCGATTCGACGGCGGAGGGGCCTTCGACCCGGAGAGCAACTATCTCTTCGGGGAAGGGGGGGCCGGGACCTTCAGCGACGGCAAGCTGACATCGCGGAATACCGGCCCCGACGTGCAGCGGGTCCTGGAAATCCTGGCGGACTGTCATGGCAAACCCTCGATCGTCTACGAGCAACGCCCTCACCTGGGCTCGAATCGACTGCCGTTGGTGGTGCGAACCTTGAGGCGCAAATTCGAGGAACTGGGGGGCGAGATTCGTTTCTCCTGCCGGGTGGAAGACCTCGTCATCCGCGATGGCCAATTGCGGGGCGTTGAAACGAGTTCGGGATCGATCGCCGCGGAGGTCGCGGTGATCGCGGTCGGACACAGCGCGCGAGACACCTACGGCATGCTCCTGCGCAGGCAGGTCCCGCTCGTCGCCAAGCCGTTCCAGCTTGGAGTCCGGATCGAACAACCGCAGGAGCAAATCAACGTCGCACGATATGGACGATTCGCCGATCATCCGGCGCTCGGCGCAGCCGATTACAACCTCTCGGTCCGAGCCGGAGCATGCGACCTCTTCACATTCTGCATGTGTGCCGGTGGATTCGTGATGCCCAGCGTGAGCGAGCCGGGTTACTTTTGCAGCAACGGCATGAGCGAAAGCCGGCATGACTCCCCGTTCGCCAACAGCGGCGTCGTCGTCACCATCGACCCTGCCTCTACCGGATCATCCCATCCCCTCGCTGGAGTTCATTTTCAGCAGAAGTATGAGCGAATGGCCTACCTGGCGGGGGGGCGGTCGTACGCCGCGCCGATCCAGTGGGTCCGAGACTTCCTCGCCGGTCGACCCAGCCGTGGCAAGCTCCCTTCCAGTTATCCGAGGGGAACGCGTTCGGTCGATCTCTCGACGCTGCTTCCCGAGGCCGTCGTCGAGAGCCTCGCGCGTGGACTTCCGGCCATGGATCGGAAGCTTCGGGGCAAGTTCCTCGCGGACGCCACCCTCACCGGTCCCGAGTCGCGCGGAAGCTCGCCGGTTCGAATCCTCCGCGATCATGGCACCCGTCAAAGCCCGGCCGTGGCGGGGCTCTATCCTTGCGGAGAGGGGGCGGGGTACGCGGGAGGGATTGTCAGCGCGGCGGTTGATGGCCTGAGAACAGCCCGCGCCATCGTCGCGGAGTACGCTCGACCTTCATCATGATGTCGGGCCTGTCGCGCGGTGAGGGCCGGCAAGGCCCGCGTCGACGAGCGCCGCGTGATAATCCTCGGGAGTGTTCAGGTTCCGCAGCGATTGGAACCCCGGATCGATCTTCTCCATTTCCGCCTCCGGGATGCCCCTGGTTCGCAGATATTCCAGTAGCCCCGTCACACGCAATTGCTCTTGCCCGAGCATCGATCGCGCGGCCGGTAGAACGCGGTCGCGTCGATAGATCGCCGAGAGAGGATGATAGCGCCCTCCCACGAAGGGGGCGATGATGTCGTCGTCATTGCTAATCCGTTCCGCAAGATGATCGATCCACCTCGGATTCAAGAACGGCGTGTCGACGGCGGTGACGTAGGCAAGCTCGATGGAGTCGGGGAGTGCCTCCAAGCCGGTCACGATCCCCTGGAGCGGTCCCCGGCCGAAGACGGGATCGCGAACGGTTTTCACATCGACCGGGAATGCCGGGAATGGTTGCTCCGGAGCAGGGGCTCCAACCACGACGACCGTTCGCACGACCGTTCCAACCAGTCTCACGACGCGTTCGAGGAGCGTCTCATCGCCGAATGGAAGGGATTCCTTCGGTTGTCCCATGCGACGACTCTGCCCTCCGCAAAGGACGATCGCAGCTCCTTCCATGTTTCGGCCCTATTCGCCCTGTTCGTTCTCGCGGGCTATTCCGCTTTCTTGGATGGATTTTTTTCGGATGATTTTTCTTGTGCCTTGAGCGGCTTCAGGAAGAGCAAGACTTCGGTCCCGACGGGGGGAATCACATCGGTTTCGGCCATGAACATGCGATCGGCGTTATCGGCCGAGCTGGCGAACGGGAGGTCGAGAATCGCGGAGCCGAAGTTGGCGACCGTGATGAGGTCTCCCTCCTCGGCGGCATAGATCTTCTTCCCCGAGGCCGGATCCTCGTAAAGCTCGCTACCGGCGAAAACCCAGCTTTGGGCGAGGGATTTCTTGGTCTTCGAGTCGCGGATCCAACGTCGTGCGTCACTTCGACGGATGCGTCCCTTTTCCTTCCATTCGACATCCAGTGCCAGCTGGGTTCCCGCCGGCGGCTCGAACTTTGGATTGAACCGAACCGGATGACCGGGGACGGCGCCGGTCAGGAGCAATCCCGCGTGGATCCGACGGGCCTGGGCGTCGGTGGCGAGAATCGCCTCGTGCTCCTTGGTTCCCTTGAGGCAGAGGAAATGTTCCAGGGGGCCTTCGCGGAGCACCACCCTGGTTCGAACGACCAGCCTCCTCTCCTTGCGGTCGAACCAGAGACTGTTGCCGATCGACTTCCATTCCGGATCGGGCTGAATCGCGTCCTTCGGCTCGTTGGGGGGAGTCGGATTTTGAGCATTTCCGATCGGAGGCAAGGCGAGGAGCATCCCCGCGATTGTGCCGAGGACGTTGTATCGCGCAACATTTCGCATCGCACCATCTCCTACACGATCTCGGCCAACCGGAGGCCCCGTTCATTTCGGGCTTATCTCTCAGCATTATCGAACCCGACGGCGGGTACAAGCCGGGAAGGCGCGGAGGCAAAAAGAAAAGCCGCCCGGGAAGGTCCCGGGCGGCTCGTCGATGGTTTTGTCGAACATCGGTCGGCGACCGGAATTACAACGCCGTCGAAGGTACGCCGAGCCGTTCTTCCTCTTCTTCGAGGATGATGATTCGGGGAGTGACCATCATCATGAGGCTGGTGGTCGTTCGCCCGATGCCGATGTTCCGGAAGAGGCGATCGATCCACGGCGTCTTCGAGAGGACGGGCACGCCGTACTCGATCCGTTGCTCGTTGAGCCGCTTCACGCCGCCGAGGAGGACCGTGCCGCCGTCGGGGACGGTGACGGTGGTGCTGATGAAGGTCGTCGAGATATTCGGGAGCTGGATGTTCGTGGTGACGACCGTAGCCCCTCCGCCCAGGCCGCTGCCGCCGACGCCGGACTGAATCGGCTGCGAGGTGAAGCCGTTCAGGGCCATGAAATTTGGCGAAAGGGTAAGGCGGACATAGCGTCGATCCGCGGAGACGACCGGGGTGACCGTGAGGGTCACACCATCCGGCACGGCGCTGAGCACCGGCTGGAAGGCCACCGAGCCGGGGCCGGCGACGGGCGTCACGTTCGCCACGTACCAAATCAGCCGGCCATCGAAGATCGTCGCCATCGCGCCATTGAAGGTGGTTACCTTCGGAGCCTGGAGGACGTTGCTGCGGGTGTCGCCCTGCGCGGCGGTCAGGAAGAAGTAGACTTCGAGGTCGCTGAGGAAGGCGACGCCGAGCGATCCCCCCGCCCCCGGGATGGCATTCGAGGGAGCGATCAACGAGGCGTTGGTGTTGGTGAACGGGATGGCGAGGTTTTGCGTGAAGTTGGCGATGCCGCCTCCCTGCGTCCCCACGACCGTATTCTTCGGGCCGTACACATGGTCTCGGATCGGGTTCACGAGGAAGGACTGCACCGTGGTCCCGCCGGTCGTGGTCCCGCCGGTCGTGGTCCCGCCGCCGCCGCCGGATAGACCGCTGTTCCCGCTCAGTCCGCCCGTCGCTCCGCCGCCGCCGCTCGAGATACCCCCGGAGACCGCACCGCCGCCGGTCGCTCCACCGCCGGTCGCCCCGCCCGTGGTGCCGCCGGTCGTACCGCCCGTG
>CALKTZ010000786.1 GCA_937997355.1 uncultured Planctomycetales bacterium
CGCCGATCCGCGAGGAATCCGTCTATTACGACCCGTCATGCGTGAAGGTCGTCTGCTCTCATCGCTCCCGCGCGATGTACTTCTCCCGGAGCCCCATCCCTCATCACCGAGACGGGCTCCCGGATCGCGGCCTCAATCCGGATCCGATCGCGCATCTGCACCTGGGCCTCTATGCCTACCGCCGAGACTTCCTGCTCAATCTCAAGCAGCTCCCTCCATCGCCCCTCGAAGCCTCGGAAAAGCTCGAACAGCTCCGCGTCATCCAGGCGGGCTATCCGATCGCGATCGGCATCGTCGATGAGCCCGGCGTCGGGATCGATACGCCCGAAGACTATCGTCGTTTCGTCGAGCGGTGGCGTGCGAAACATCCGGCCTGATCGTTCGGAATCGTCAGCGAGGATTTCGGATGCTGGATGCCCTGGGCCGACACGCCAAGTCCATCTCCCTGATCGGCGGCTTCCTCTTCGGGATGATCGGGACCGTCTGGTCGTTCGCGTTCGACAACCGGCTCGGCGACGAGTTGAGACAGTTCTCTGACACGAAAGCAGACCTCGCCTCGCAGGTGAAATCCCTGAACGAGATCGCCTCGGAATATTTCATCACCAACCAGCAGGGGGGACTTGATCTTCCTGACCGCCAATCAGGAGAACGCGCGGCGTGACCTCGCGGGATTGATCTACAAGGGGAACTTGCTCGATCGCGCAACGCCGGTCAGGAACATGATCGGAGCATTGGCCCTCGCCAAGCAACTCGACTACCGCCAGACCTACGACGCTTACGAAAAGCTCAACGACGAGGCCCGGTCGAAATTCTCGCTAGACAATTTCCTGAAGGTGAAGCAGAAGGAGCGGGAGATCATCGCCCAGGGGCAGCAGCGGGTTCCCATCCTCATGACTGCCCTGTTCGACCTCGACAAGGCCATCAACATCAATACGCAGGCCCAGAGTCGAAATCGAGTGATCGGGTTGATCTCGTCCTTCGCGGGAGGCTTCCTGCTCCTCGTGGCCAATCTGATCGCTTCTGTCGAGAAGGAATAATTTTCAGCGTATTTGATAGGAGGGAATTCGACGCTGGGAGGACTGCCTGGGGGCTCGCCGATCTTCGGCTTGAGGGCTGCTGATAACTGTTTCACCCACCCCTATACAGACAACTCTTGATCTCGCTCCGAGGTTCGCCATGCAATTCTGGTTACAATTCGACGCATACCAGATATTGGGCATCAAGCCAGGCGCGTCGCAGGCGGAACTTCGCGAAGCGTACCGTCGTGTCGTCAAAAAATATGCCTCCTCAGCAGAATCTGTGGGTGGGAAAACGGCCTGTTATCTTGCTTTTCCCCGGATTTTCAACGTAATTCGCCGCCATCGGAGGCCGCCAAGTTGTTGCACCCGGAACCGAGGCCCAAAATCGAGGCCGTCTTCGGTGTGAACTTCGACGTCCCCTCCCGCC
>CALKTZ010000787.1 GCA_937997355.1 uncultured Planctomycetales bacterium
GTCTGAATCCGGAAGCGGCGGCCCCGCTGGCTCCGAAGCCGGTCGTCACCGAGCCGACCCCAGCCCCGGCGGCTCCTCAGCCTGAGGCCCCAGTCACGCCGACTCCTGCCGCACCCCAGGTTGAAGCATCGAGCCCGCCAGGTTCGGCGAAGGCCGACGATCCCGACGACCTCCCGCCGTTGCCCGTGTCGATCGAGCTTCCTCCGCTGCCGGCCGGTCAGCAATAACGGGGTTTGTTCGGAAACAACACAAACGCCTGTCTCAATGGGCCGTCTCAAGTTTTGGGACGGCTCTTTCTTTTGACGAATGGGTTCTCGGGGCCTAGGGTTGAGCGGCGAAATGTTCCCGAGAGCGCCGGTCAAATTTATTGAAACTTTGTTGACCCTCCGATCGGAGGGTGGCCAGAATATGGGTCACTCTCCTCGTATAGAGCGTCGGGATTCTTTTGAACCGATTTCAGCAAGTCATTTGCGGAAGGTGGAATCCAATGGATGGTTCGCACTCGGTTTGCGGAGGCCAGGGAAACCGCCGCCATTTCCTCAAGACGGCGACCACGGCAGGTGTTGGCGCGGCCTTGACCTCGGCGGAGACAGCCTGGGCCGCCGATCCTCCGGCGGCATTCAAGACGGCGATCCCGGCGGTGACCTTGGGGAAGACCGGTGAGAAGGTGACGATCCTCGGCCAGGGGACGAGCTGGCTCTTCTCGCCCGCGTTCCTCCAGACGGCCATCCTCTCAGGCGTGCGCTACATCGACACCTCCGAGACCTACGAGAACACCAAGGCCGAGAGCGCGATCGGCGACCTCTTCGAGCGGACCAATCTTCGCAAGGACGTCTACCTCGTCACCAAGAACGCGGGCTTCCGCACTGCCAAGGGTGATGCGGCGCACAAGGTTTTCGAGGAGCATCTCAACGCCAGCCTCGAACGGCTCAAGACCGATTACGTCGATTGCTACTACATCCACGGGATTGCCGGCAACCAGATCGACATGCTCCGCGACCCGGGGGTGAAGGCGGCGTTCGAAACCCTGAAGAAGCAGAAGAAGATCCGCTTCTGCGGCCTGAGCTGTCACGACGCCATGCTCCCCGAGATTCTCGAAGTCGCCGCGGAGGTCGGCTGGCTCGATCAGGTGATGATCAAGTACAACTTCCGCGACGTCGGCAAGAAGGATCGTTACGACGATCTCAACCGGGCCATCGACAAGGCCTCCAAGGCCAACCTCGGGATGGTCGCGATGAAGACCCAGGGGGGGGCGATCAACTTCCCCGACAAGATGGCCGAGCTTCAGGCCAAGGGCTTCAAGAAGGAAGTCGCGGCGATCAAGACCGTCTGGAACGATAGCCGGATGCACGTCGTCGTCAGCGAGATGACCACCCGGAGCGATGTCCGCGAAAATGTTGCGGCGAGCAAGGATACCAAGCTCTCCGCAAACGACGCGAAGCGTCTCGAAGAATATCGCGCTCGAACCGAGAACCTCTACTGCCACGGCTGCGGCAATCTTTGCGAGACCGCCGCCAAGGGGGTTCCGGTGGCCACTGTCCTCCGCTACCTCCGCTATTACGAGGTGTACGGCAAGCGACTGGAAGCCCGCGCACTCTATCAGGCCCTCCCGCCCGAGGCGCGCGACCTGGCGTCCGCCGATCTCGGCGCCGCGCAGGCCGCGTGTCCGCACAGCTTGCCGGTCGTCGACCTGATCAAACGGGCCGACCATCGGATGAGCTGATCGCCAATCCTGCGTGACGCGACCTTCCCTGGAACCTCGACTACCGGGAGCCTTCGACCTGAATCGGTCAAGGCTCCTGTTGTCGTAATGGCGTTTGCCCGTTAGTCGCTCTCGTCCGCGTCGTCGGGGAGGAGTTCGAGATCGTCCTTCGCCGGACCTTTCTCGGGGATTGCATAGTCGCCGTCGATCCAGCGTCCCAGGTCGACGAGCCGGCAACGTTCCGAGCAGAAGGGGAAGCTCGGAAGTTCATCCAGCCCGGCAACCGAATAGGGCTTCGAACAAATCGGACAACGCCCTGAAATCATGAGGTCGTTCCGCCGCCACTCGGGCTTGGGCTGGCTGTGGGAGTTGGGGTGGATGCGGACGTGTTGGATCCGCTCGACGAACTCGCCGATGAGTCTGACCCCGTGCTGCTCGAATCGGCCTTGGCCGCCTTCTTGTAGGAATCGCTGCGGTAATCGGTCTGATAGAATCCCGATCCCTTGAAGATGATCGCGGCACCGGGGCCGATCTTCCGCCTCAGCTTGGCTTCATGGCATGCCGGGCATTCGGTCTGCGGGTCCGCGGTGATCGATTCGAACGCCTCGAACTCGTGGCCGCATTGATCACAAATGTAGTCATACGTTGGCATCTTTGAGTCCTCGCGATTTCAGACTTCCCCGTGAGGATTGGGGAGCTTGCTCAACTGGCCTTGATCGACACGGCAACCCGGCTGGGGCGCAGGACGCGGTCGTGAATCTTGTAGCCCTTGCCCAGCTCGGCGACGACGGTCCCTTCGGGATGGTTGGCATCGGGCTGCTGAACCATGGCCTCGTGAACGTTCGGATCGAACGCCAGCCCCATGGCGGGGATCGGCTCGACCCCGTGGCGGGCGAG
>CALKTZ010000788.1 GCA_937997355.1 uncultured Planctomycetales bacterium
GTTACGGGTCTCGCCTTTTCTCCCGACGGTCACAATCTCGCAGTCGCCGATCAACAAGGCCAGATTCTGCTCTGGCAACTCGATCGCGAATCGTCCTACTCCTCGGACGATTCCAAGGTCCAAACAACCTGGAAAGCGAATCTCCTCTATCGACTCCACGATCGTCGGGCGCTTCAGGCCATGACATTCGACCAGCAAGGAAATCGGCTCGCGATCGCCCGATTCGACCTATTCGCGGGCACGGGGGCCGAACCGCTCGTCGAGGTCTGGAACCTCGAGGAAATCCGCAAGGAACTGGTCCGCCTGGGCCTCGACGACTGAATCGATCCGATGCAAGGGCCGCGTGTCCGTCAGAGAAGGCTTTCGAGCAGGAGCTTGAGCTTGCGGACCTCAACCTCCCGATCGAACGGATTGTCCGGCCGATCGATGATGGCGACGGTCAAGGCCCGCTTGTAGCCGCATCGCTGGAGCTGAGTGACGACCTTGCCGTATTCCACCTCGCCCTGACCGACGCGCACCTGGAACGCGCCCGGGTCCTTGCCCGTATCGCGTAAGTGGACATTCTGGACGTAGGGGATCAGGGCATCGAAATCGGCGTTCCGGAACGGCCCCTGGATGAAATGGCTCGGATCCAGGGTCAGGCCGAGAGTAGGGATCGTTTTGCACAACCGGAGCGCGACCGCGGGATCTCCGGCGAGGGATTCGGAATGGGTCAGGATGCTGAGAACCAGGCCCTCGCGAGACGCATGGCTCGCCAGCGACGCGAGACGCTGGACTTCGGCATCGATCGAGGAACCGGCGGGAGCGGCGAGCGTGGTCACCACCGCGACGCCAAGCGCCTTGGCAAGACGGCAGTTGGACTCGAATCGCTTCAGGAGCGTGGCCGGAGCGATGGAATCGAGAGGGCCGAAATCGATGTAAAGGGAAGATGGGGACAAACTCGGACCGCGCCGCAAGCGTTGGAGCGCGGCATCGAGATTGTCGCCGATTTCGGAAGGTTTCAAATGCGGGCCATCCTCGACGACCGCGAGCTCGAACTTATCGAATTCCATCTCAGCGATCTGGCGCAGAGCTTGTTCCAGCGATTCTCCGGCGAAGCAAAGGGTACTACAGGCTACGAACACCCGGCTTCCTCCTCTTCCTGCCGCCCGCCTCACATCCTTGCATGATCGGGACCGTTCGGATTCGAGCGGCGACGGGATACCGAACTCGCTCCGACCGGACCGACTCCGGGATTCAAAATCCTTCCGAAGCACGCCCGGATGGATTCTAACGTACCGCACGATCCGCGGGTAGGGCAGACGCGGCGGCCGAGTCCGCTCCGGAAGCCCCCGACGGTTCCCGCCCCGAGACCGTGGTGGACGTGACCGGGCGGATCGATGCGAGCACACCCGGATGTTTCGTCCAGTGCGAGGTCCCGAACCGGGCGAAGTCGGCGTAACGCTTTTCTCGGTAGGCTTGCAGGGCCGACAACAAGGCTCGCTGGGCGTTCAGCCTGGCGGATTTGGATGCCTGCTCATTGATCACCCGAACGTCGTCGATCCAGAGCGTACCGGGGGATAGCATTTCGAATCGAAGTTGAGCGGAATCGAGGCCGGAAGAGGGGATGTCGGCCGCGCGGAAGGCCCGAGGTTTCCAATCCGGAGAGATCGTGAGCTCCGATCGACGGACGAACGGTTTCCCTTCCGCCTGTCCCATGATCCAAACTCGGACCTTGGCATCGGGAGCGTCCGAGCGGAGGAACGCCTCGATCGTCACGGCGGAAAGCGTATTTGGAAGGAACGGGTCGCTCATCAAGGAGGCGGGGGGCTCGCTCACCACGAGCTTGACGCTCCCCTGGCCGGAATGCGGGTTATCGCCATCGATGACCGCGGAAACCCCCATCCCCCCCTCGACTTTCCAGCCAACCGGAGGCTGGCCGATTTCCGAACCGCCGGCCGAGGAGCTTCCGGAACCTTCCGCGGTTCGCTGGGCGGTTTGCCGCACCTGGGGCTCCCGCGCGGGCTCGAATCCAGGGCTCGGCAGTTCGACCGTGCCATTACCCGACAGGCTTCGATTCAGCCGGGCCAGTTGGCTCGCGAGTTCCTTGTAATGGGCTTCCATCCCGTTCAAGACGCTCTGCGAGGGATAGGGGGTCACGGATCGAATCGAAGCCTTCGCCGAACCCACGCGAATCGCCGAAGCGCCGAAGGGCGATAAGTCGAGGACGAGCAATCGTCCGCCATCCTCCTCGGGAGACAACGCGGCCAGACGGATGCCCCGGCCCAGGTCGTCGACCGGCGTCGAGGCGTCTATTCCCGCCAGGCTTGCCGCGAGCCGGATCGGATAGGGCGTGTCGTTGGCGATGGCCAGGAACGTCTGGGCGTCACCATGAGCCGTTCGAAGGGTGATTCCGATCCGACTCATCTCGAACGAAGCCGAGGGCAACTCGGTCGGGGAAGCGGGGATCGCTCGGAGGACGGAGGCAAATCGACGAAGGCGATCTTCGTTTCCATTCGCAACACCCGTCGAGACGAGGACCCACTGGGTATCGAACGAAGCCAGGGCATGGCCGAAGGTTTCATCTCCCGACGGTCCATCGGCGAGGGGTAAGGCCTTCATCCAAAGCCCGGAACCGGCCTTCGAGCCTGGAATTCCTTGCGTGGAGCGGAAGGGATGGAACGCGATCGCGGAACTTGGTGCCGAAACCGTGGCCAGGGCCCGCGTGCCATCCAACCCGGTTGGCAACGGCGGGAGCGCCCCATCGAACACGTCGGAGATGGCGGGGAAATCGTTCTCCATCACCACCATCGTGCCTCGACGATTCCGGGTGGCCACCTTGGCGTCGAGGTCGGAGCTTGTGGCCAGGTCTCTCGCCAACTCATCGGCGGAAATCCCGGATGCACGGATCACGATCGGTGCATCCGGGCCATTGGGCCAAACCTGGAGATCCAGGCCGACGTTTCGCCAAGCCTGTGCCGGCGACAGCCCGGAAAGGTCCACCCGACGCGCCTCATTGCCGGCGGGTCCCTCGTCGAGCGTGGGGCAAGCGATGGCCAGTTCGGCACCCGGCGAGGTGGCCTGAACCGCCTTGCAAAGCTCGGAGTAGAGCGAAGCAATCGCCTTGGACCGCCAGGTTAGCCAGGGGACTCTCCCCACTCCGGACAAATAACGAGACCGTTCACTGAAACGATGGGTATCGGTATTCCCCAACCCCGGAAGCTCCTTGGCCACTTCGGGACCGAAGGTTTCGTGGACAAAGCGATCGTAGGTGGCGTCATCGAAGCCCGTATCGGGAGTTCCGAGCAAGGTCGGGCCGGGGCCGAGCCGGATCAGCAACCCATTGAGCGAGGGTTGAGTTCGCCGCCTGGCGATTGCCTCGGTGACTCTCCGCTTCATCGCCGAACGGACGTCGGCGTGGAGGGGATGATAGACGTCCCCATCCACTTCACCCATCCGGTCGAGTCGCACCAGGCCCCGTTTCAGGGCTTCCGGAGAATTGACCGCGGGGAGCCCCGCCAGGCAACTCGCCGAGTCGAAATCGAGCTCCAGCCATGCTCGACAATTGTGCCGTCGAAGCACCATCAGGATCAAATCCAGGCGATCGGGACTCGTGGAATCTTCAACGGCCTGCCCCTGGAGCATTCGGCGCCGGGCGCGATCCGCCAATTGTTCGGAAAGGATCACGTCCGTTGCACCGCAAGTGCCGAGATAACGGGCCAGATGATTGCTCGCTGTGTAGTTATCGAAGAATCCCGGCTCGCCCCCCCCCCCGAAACGGTCGAGTGCTTCCGGACCTGGCAAATAGAGCCCGAGGGCGCGAGTCGGCCCGGATTTCGGCTCGAAGATGAAGGGAGGAGCGGGAAGTTCCTCCAGTTCCGTAAGCCGGACGGCCCCAACCTTGAGCTGCGCCTCCGAGCTGCGATTGACCAGGATCAAGGTTGGCTCGGCGGTATCCGGCCAGATCAGCCAGGAGGAAACCGCCGGCGCTCCCGACGGCAAGATGGGGGCTCCCGTGGCGCAGGTGTCGAGCAAGATTCTGGGGCGCTTGCCGGAAGCACCCGGATCGACGACAGCGACGGAAAGCTCGCTCGGATCTCCCCCTGTGATCGTGAGGGTCAATCGATGGGGTCGCTCGGGATGGATCACCTTCATTCCGGCTGCCGACCAGGCAGAACCGGACGAATCGGCGGGCCCCAGATTGGCCAGGTCGACCCCGGTCGTGGGAATCCAGCTCCGGAGTCCATCCCTTCGCATTGCCTCTTTGATAGCAGCCGCGGGAATCTCCCATGCGGATCGCCTGGACTCATCTTTGGGCGATCGACCGTTGGCTGCGAATCGCCCGCTTCGCACCCGCGAGAGATCGAAGGAGTCGACTTCCGTCTGTTTTTCCTCTTTCAAATCGCGGCCGGTCGAGGCGGATTGAGCTTTAAGGGAGGAAGGAGGGGCCTTGGGGTCGAAAACCACGAGGCCGACACGCCGATGCGCGGAACGGGTTGTATTCGACGGTCCTCGATGCCTGCGAATCAATCGCCCAATACGGCCGGTCGAGGCCTCGCGGTTGGTAGCACCGGGCGTCGACTCCCAGGCCGAATGCACATCGAGAATGTAGGAACCTTCGGACTTCGGGGCCGTGACGTTCCAGGTTTTGGAGGCGGCCTCGAGACGATTCGTCGCCACCACCTCTTGCTGTTCTTGCTTCCAGACCACCGCTCCCCCCCGCGTGGGGCGGAGAGTCAGGGTGGTTCTCACCTGGACTTGCTCGGCATCGGTCGAGACGATCCGATGCCCGACCGAGACGGGGACCATCGATCCGGGAAGGAATACGCTGCTCGGTCCGGTGTCCGATCCACCGCCGGCTCCCTGACTCCCGTTGCCGACCTCGATGCTCAGAGAATCCCAAGGGAGCCGCTCGACACTCATCCGTAATGGAGCATCCGTCGGCGTCTGTTGCGGCCGCTCCAGAATTGCGGCAACGGGAACCCGGGCAACCTGGCCTCGCCCCTTGACGATCATGCTCGCATCGAGCGGGACCTCGATCCGGGCGCGAAGTCGCCCTTCCTCCCTGGGCCCGAGCGACCACGCCGCTTTTCCAGAGACGGGGTGAAGCATCTGTTCGTCGAGTTGGCCGGAACCGTCCAACTTCCAGGGGATGGCTTCAAGGATCCGCCCGTCGCTGAGTTCGAAGAGCAATTCCTGGACGTCGTCTTTTTCAACCTCATCCGATTCCTCGCCGGTCGGAGGAACGGGAGCAGGCGAGTGGGTCCAGGCCAGGTCAACCGTGATCGCAACTCGGGCATCGGCGGATGGCGACGGACCGGGCGGCCCTACACCCTCGGGGCGCGCGGCCTGGGCGATCGATCCGGATAGGAGCAGGACCAACCAAGTCCATCGGTTCCGCGATCCCTGACACTTCCCGGCCACGAGATTCTCCAAGCCGCGGTGATCTCGAAATTCCCCCGTCTCGCAAAAAATCGGAGCCTTGAAAGCGTCCCGATTTCGACGATTCACGCGGGAGACAATCCCTTAACTCTTATGGATCGACATCCTTGCCCGGGGGACTTTACACCGTTTTCAGAAAATTCTCCGAAACCCTCATCGCCCCTTTTATCGGAAAGCCGCGATTCTGCCTAACCGAACTCGTCAAAGTTCCTGATAAGGAGCTGCTGTTCGTGGAAGTAGCCCCGCAAAGATCGAATTCGGCATCCGGGTGCCCCACTTGATTTTGGCATGCTCGTC
>CALKTZ010000789.1 GCA_937997355.1 uncultured Planctomycetales bacterium
TCGGCTTCGCCCGGGAAGCGGGCTTTTCGAGCGTCGAGGTGATGTGCTGGCCCCCCGGCAAGGCCGATCGTCGCTACGCGGGGGTCTCGCATCTCGACGCGACCGACCGATCCCCCGAGGCGCTCGCGAAGGTCCGCGATCTGATCGGGCGGCACGGCGTGGCGATCTCCTCCCTGGGCTATTACCCCAACCCCCTCGCCGCCGATCGCGACGAGGCGAACGCGGCCGTCGCTCATTTGAAGCAGGTGATCGAGACCTCGGCCGCGCTGGGGATCAACATGGTCACCACGTTCATCGGCCGCGACCACACGCTCTCGATCGAGGACAACTGGCCCCGGTTCCTGGAGACCTGGCGCCCCCTGATCGCCCTGGCCGAGTCGAAGGGGGTGAAGGTGGGCATCGAGAACTGCCCGATGCTTTACGGCCTCGACCAGTGGCCGGGGGGGAAGAACCTGGCCACCTCGCCGGCCATCTGGCGTCGGATGTTCGCCGACATCCCCAGCCCCAACTTCGGGCTCAATTACGATCCCTCGCACTTCATCTTGCAGCACATGGACTACACGGCCCCGCTGGCAGAATTCCGCGACCGGCTATTCCACACCCATGCCAAGGATGCCCGGATCGATCGTGCCTCGCTCGACGAGCACGGCGTGTTCGCCCTCCCCAAGCTCTGGCACACCCCCAAGATTCCCGGCCAGGGAGATATCCGGTGGGGCCGGTTCTTCGGCGCGTTGCACGACGCCGGCTTCACCGGCGACATCGCCATCGAGGTGGAGGACCGCGCGTTCGAGGGATCGCTGGAGGGGCGGCTCGACTCGCTCCGGATCAGCGGCCGTTACCTCCGTCAGTTCATCGCGGGGTAGAGCTCCGAGTCAGAAGTCCGTTGACTTGAAACTGAACGACCACACGTCCCCCCTCTCGGAGGGGGGAAACAGGGGGGAGTTCCGCTCGATGGCCCGTGCCCGGATCGCTCCCCCCGTAGCCCCCCTCCACGAGGGGGGCGGATGATTTTCCCGGTTAAGAGATAGGTTTCCTGGCTGAGCCCGGCCTTTCCATCCTCGACGCCCGAGAGGCCCATGTCCAAACTCGATCTGTCGGTGCTGATTCCCGTTTACAACGAGGTGGAGAACGTCGGGCCGCTGCATGCCGAGCTTGACGCGGTGCTTCGGCCTTCGGGGGCATCCTATGAGCTGATCTTCGTCGACGACGGCTCCACCGACGGCACCCGCGCCAGGCTCGAAGCGATCCATGCGAGCGACCCCGAGCATGTGCGCCTCGCCCTGCTCCGGCGCAACTGCGGGCAGACGGCGGCCCTCTCGGCGGCCCTCGATCTGGCTCGTGGCGACATCCTGGTCCCGATGGACGGGGACCGTCAGAACGACCCCGCCGACATCCCCAGGCTGCTGGCGAAGCTCGACGAGGGCTTCGACGTCGTCAGCGGCTGGCGGAAGAACCGGCACGATACCTTGCTGACCCGCAAGATCCCGTCGAGGATCGCCAACCGGATCATCGCTCGGCTCTCGGGAGTCTCCCTGCACGACTTCGGCTGCACCCTCAAGGCGTATCGCCGGACCGTGCTCGAAGGGGTGCGGCTCTACGGCGAGATGCACCGATTCATCCCGATCTTCGCGGCCTGGCAAGGGGGTAAGGTGACGGAGCTGGTCGTCAACCATCGCCCCCGCACGGCGGGCAAGACGAAGTACGGCCTGGGGCGCACATTCAACGTCGTGCTCGACCTGATCTTGATCCGGTTCCTGATGAAGTATTCCCAGCGGCCGATCCACTTCTTCGGCCGGTTCGGGCTCTGGTCGTTCGCGCTGGGCTTCCTCTGCTTCGTCGCGATGCTCTACTTCAAGTACACCTTCCCCTGGCCGCTCCACTCCTGGGGGGGGGACGCCGACCCGAAGTCCTTCATCGAAACCCCCCTCCCCTCGATCGCCGTGATGTTCTTCCTGGCCGGCGGGATGAGCATCTTGCTCGGCATCCAGTCCGAGCTGGTGATGCGCACCTATTACGAGTCGCAGCACAAGACGACCTACGTGCTGGGGGAGATCCGCGGCGGGGAGAAGTGATCCCGGCTTGCCTTGACGTTATTCCATTGAAGGAATACATTCCAGTTAAGGGATGAGGATGCCTCATGGCCTGGGACGTACAATACGACGACGATTTCGCCGAATGGTTCGCGACCCTTGATGAAGGACTTCAGGATGAAATCTTTGCGAGTACCGCCTTGCTTCGCCAGTATGGGCCACAACTTGGTCGACCTCATGTTGACACGCTTGAGGATTCCGCATTCTCCAACATGAAGGAACCGCGGGTCCAATTCCGCGGCGATCCCTGGCGTATTCTCTTCGCCTTCGACCCGAAACGGTCGGCGATTCTCCTGGTCGGCGGCAATAAACGGGGCGACAAGCGATGGTACGAAAAGATGCTCCCCATCGCCGATGAGCGGTTTCGGAGACACCTGAAACGTTTGCAAGGGTGAGATGAACCATGCCGATTCGCGTTGAGGATTTGATTGCCAAATTACCTGCGGAACGTCAGGAAGCCATCAGGAAGCGGTCGGCCGAGTTGATCGCCGAGGTGGCCACCTTGCGCCAATTGCGGGAGGCCCGCGAGCGTTCCCAGGAAGAGCTGGGCAAGAAGCTCAGGATCAAGCAGTCCGCCGTCTCCAAGCTCGAACGTCGCACCGACATGTATCTCAGCACCCTGCGGAGCTACATCGAGGCGATGGGGGGCGAGCTGGAGATCATCGCCCGCTTCCCGCAAAACTCGGTACGGATCAGCCAGTTTGAAATGCTCGATTCCGAAAGCCCGTCGCACGGCTGAATTCGAGCGAAGCGACGGCATCCCATCTCGTCCGTCGCGTGTCGCCGGATGGCACCGCCGAAACGCTCGATCGAAGGTCTCCGAAGCTTCGCGACCGCATCGGCCCGCGGAAAAGGGGACAGGCACGCGCGGGATACCGGCGAGCCAGTCCCCATTTCCGCTCCGGTTCAGCCCGGTGAATGCCCGCGCAATCCGGACGAGAACCGCTTTAGAAGGAGTCGGCCGAGACGACCTCGCCGCCGGCCCTCGTGAGCAGCGCCTTGAAGACCTGGGCATTGATGACGGCCCGGAGCTTGCGTACCGAGCCGTCGGCGAACCCGACGTTGCTGCCCCCGTCATGCTGCTTGAGGAGCGTCTCGGGCCTGATCATGTCTTCCACCTCCCAATCGTCGGGGGTCGTCCAGACGACCAGGTTGTCGGCGCCGGCGTCGATGACGGCGATGGTGTTCGAGGTCCCGTCGGTGACACTCGCGATGCCGACCCCCTCATCGCCCGGGAACATGGTGTCCTCGCCCCTCGGGGTGAGATAGGGTGTCTTGCCGATCGGCGATTTCTCGGGGTCGAGATTGGGGCACCGATAGATATCCGGCATCTTGGCGATGAGGGCCTTGTTGTGCGGGCTGTGCCAGGGCTCGTCGAGGTGGAATTGCTGATACAGCTCCTGGTGGCCCAGATAAGGGAGGATCAGCACACGCCAGCTCAGGAGCGGCTTGCCGTCCTTGCCGGCCTTGTAGGCCGGGGGGAACGCGTTGTTAGCGTCGTGGTAGTTGTGCATCGCTAGCATGATCTGCTTGAGATGGTTGATGCACTGGACGTTATTGTTGTACGAGCCGCCGAGCTGCGCGAGCTTGGGGCGTAGCTCGTTCACGAACGGTTCGAGGTCGACCCCCGAGGAGAGGCGGGGTCCCTCGGCCTTGATCTGGATCGCCTTCATCAACGGGGTGAGGTTGGGGACGCTCGGGGCCTCCCGCCCGAAGAACATCTGCAAGGCCCTCGGGGCCATCGGCGTGAAGAAGGTTCGGAGGGAGTTAGTGGCCAGCTTCTCCAACTCCCCGGCGGCGTCGGCATCGGCCGCCAGGACGGTGGCGTGGAGGCTCGCCCTGGGCTCGACCTTCAGGCTGATCGACCCCCACTTGATGCCTCGGGTGATGATCGTGCTGGGGCCTCCGCCGAACTGCGGAGGCAGATTCGGCGTCTGCGCCTCGATGATCTGAGCCAGGGAGGGATTCGGCGCGAAGACCACCTGGAACTCGGCGGGTTCCTCGGCCTTCCACGCCTCGGCGATCCAGGGGACCAGCGGCGTCTTCGGGTCGACCAGGCGGATCCGATCCAGCTCTTCTTGCGGGCCGGCGGCCACGGCGACATCGTCGATCGCGTCGACCTGCCAGAAAGGAGTCGGTTGCCCCTGCTTACCGGCGAGTGCCTCCCGGATTTTCTCCCGGTCGGCCCCCGCCGCGAGCGGGATGACGATCGCCGTCGACGGCCTCCCTCCCGCCATCCGATAGATCACGAAGACCTCG
>CALKTZ010000790.1 GCA_937997355.1 uncultured Planctomycetales bacterium
CTCCTCTGGTGTGACCCGACCCATAAATCCCGTCGAGGTCTCACCGGTTGTGACAGACTCGTCGCAAAAGTGACGGACACGACCCGACCCCCGTTCATTCGATTCGGATCGAGCGAGCCCAATTACATACCGCCCCCTTTATGCAAGCGTTGTGCCTGTTGAAAAATATTTCGTAACATTATTTTAGTAAAAGAGTTAGGAAATTCTGTGTGATTAGTTCGCGGGGTTCTCCCCCTGCCGGTATGATTGCCTGGACTTCTTTTTCCGCCATTTTGGCAGTCGGAAGACGTCCGTTTCCAGGACGATGGAGATTCGCAAGGTTGGTTGTTATCGAAGGCATTTCAAGGGCGGAGAGCGAGGAATCACAACGCGGGCGGAAGCGTTCGGCTGAAAAAACTTTCCGGCACCGGCCCATGGCGGCCCAATCCCGTCGGGGTTTTGTTTGACTTTTTGATTCTCGATTCCTGTTGGGCGTATTATTGCACTGTTTCAACTTTTATTCATCGTTTGCGATTGCGGATTATTAAATTGCGTACTGGTCCCGAGTTTGTTAATTACGATTGACGCCGGCCCGAGCAACACGAAATAAAGTATTTCCACTAAAATTTAACACCATTCGATGTGGCGGCCCGGCAGGAGTATCATTTCGATGAAGAACTGGTTGAAAATAGTCGGACTTGGGATCGCCTCGTTTGGCCTTTTCGTGCATCCCGCCCATTCGGCCGTGGTCACATTCACGGGGACCGACGTCGCCGCCGGCCCGGGAGCCCCCACGCCGATCGCTGATTCTGCTGCAGCCGCCTTTGCAGCCGCGGCGGGGGCGCTGGGAGGCATTACCACCATTACGTTCGAAGGCGCCCCGCTCGGACCCTTCAGTAACCTGCCGGTAGCCCCGGGAGTGACGATCAACGGCGATAATTACGGCGGGAATACGTTGTACGTTTCGAACACGCCTAACTTCCCGACCGCTCCTGCGCTCGATGGTTTTAACACCACGCCGGGAGGAGCTTATTACGTCGAGCTGATCGGCGGGAACCTGGTCTTCACCTTCGCAGTCCCGACTCAATTTTTCGGCGCCTATTTCACGGGCATCCAGCCGGGCTTCTTTTCGGATTATCTCAGCTTCACGGATAGCAATGGACTTCAAACGGTGAGCGTCTCCAACCCAACCGCCTACGATGGCGGCGTCACGTTCGTCGGTTTCGTGGACGCGGGGGAACTCATCACAAGCGTCACGTTCGTCAGCGGCGGCCCCGGGTACGGTGATTTCTCCGGTATCGATGATGTGAGCTATCAGACGATTCCCGAACCCTCCTCCTTGACGCTCGTGGGCGTTGCCATCGCCGGCGGCGCGATTCACCTTTTCAAAAGGCGACGAAACGTCTAACCAGGCGGATCGAAGGAGGGAATCGGTTCGATTGCGTATCGGCCGAAACCGAGCCGTTGAAGATGGATGAGTCGAGGGACGAGCGTTTCGGTCTCAACCGACGTCATCCCCTCGACCAGATCGAACTCCGACCACTTCGTCGTGTCGGAGTTGACCGACGAAACGGGTGGCGGTGATAATCGGGGCGGCCGATCTTCCGGCCTCGGTCTCTCTCGCTTTCCGGGGATCTTCGTCGGTGATCAAGATCGAGAATGCTCGGGATTTCCCCGCATCCGTCCGAGGCGGTTATTTCACGATCGGCAATTTCGACGGCGTTCATCGCGGCCACCAACACCTGATCGCCCGGCTGCGGACCAAGGCCGACATGGCGGGGGTCCCCGCCGTGGCGATCACCTTCGATCCGCATCCCGTCGCGCTGTTGCGACCCGAAAAAGTTCCGGTCCCGTTGGTCTGGCTGGAGCGGGAGATCCAACTCCTGAAGCGAGCGGGGGCCACCCAGGTCGGCGTTTTCCAGACGGGCCCCTGGCTCCTGGAACTCTCGGCGAGCGAATTCTTCGACCAGGTTGTGCGCAAGCAACTCGGCGCGAAAGGACTCGTCGAGGGACCGAATTTTGCGTTCGGCCGCGACCGTCAAGGGGATGTGAACATCCTCTCCAGGTGGTGCCGGGACGCGGGGATCGATTTCGAGGCCGTCGAGCCCACGGTCGTCGACGACCGCCTCGTCTCCTCCTCTCGAATCCGGCTGGCACTCAACGAAGGGAAAGCCTCGGAAGCCGCTACCCTCCTAGGGCGGCCGCATCGGATTCGAGGGATCGTCGGCCATGGTGCCGCGAGGGGGAGGACCATCGGATTCCCCACCGCCAACCTGGACCAGATCGACACCCTGATTCCGCTGGAGGGGGTCTATGCGGCAATCGCCCGGATCGAAGGAGATCGCCGCCCCTGGCCGGTGGCCTGCAACATCGGCCCAAATCCGACCTTCGGCGAGCAGACCCGCAAGGTGGAGGCACACCTGATCGGCTATGAAGGCGACCTCTACGGCCATCGGATCGAGCTCGATTTTCTGGATCGGATTCGCGGAACTCGTCGTTTCGACGGACTTGAAGAGCTACTGAACCAGATTCGGCTCGATGTCGAGCAGGCGGAGCAAACCTTCGAAGCGTTTCAAGAGTCGAGCGCGGCAAGCGATTAGAACGAGACCGTTTCGAGCCAATCGAGCTCGTCGAGCACGGCCCGAATCGCGGGGTGAAGCCGGGCGGGCTGAATCCCCAGGGAGACGTCTCGGAATTCGTCGAGATGCTCGCGAAGCATTTCCGCGACGGGGAGGGCCAGGGAGAGGGTCTTGACCTCCCGGAGCATCCCCTTGAAAACCCCCATCGCCGAATACCGATTCAGCGCCACGGCCGTGATCAGGGCGATGTGCATGGCCCGCGTCTTCAGGCCGACATGCCGGCTCGCGGAGAAGATTTCGTTCATGCGGGCCGCGACGAAGTCGGCATAATCGAAATTCTGCCTGGATGCGTCCGATCGGATCGCGGTCGCATAGAGATTGAGGACCGAGAGGAACTCGACGGGACGCTGCCGGGCCAGGGAACGGATCAACGAGATCGGCAGGGAATCGAACCAGGAGAGACCCTCCGGGGAAGCATTGCCGCCAAACTGGTTGAGGAGTGCAAGGCTTTCGCCGAGATCCGCTTGCGTGGGGGGGCGAGGATCGTTTCGTCGATCCAGACGCCCCAGGAGGGAATTCAGCCGGCCCCGCCGCTCATCCATCGTGAGCGAAGTTTCCTCGAAGGCGTCGAGCGCGGCGAGCAAGGAATCGACCTCGGGGTAACGATCCTCGGGATTTGCGGCGATCGCGCGGCCGACGATGTGGGCCAGCCCGATCGGCAGGCGATCGAGGCGAGGCACCGCCGGGCTTAGCCCCGTGGTGAGCTGGTAGAGGATCTTCCCGAGCTGATAAATATCGGAACGCCGGTCCGCCAGCCGACTTCCAGCCGGCAGCAACTGTTCGGGCGCCAGGTAGGCCAGGGTCCCGACGATGACGGAAGATCCGGTGAGAATCGAGCTGTGACGCGGATGACGCTTGGCGACGCCGAGATCGGCGACGACGATCGAGCCGTCGGCGAGTCTCAAGATATTGCTCGGCTTCAGATCCCGGTGGATGACGCCGGCATCGTGAAGCGCCTTCACCCCCGCGCAGATCTGCCGGAAAACTCGGACGGATTCTGACAGCTTGCGGGCCAAAATCTCGACTTCCTCCTGGAGAGAGCGAATCGCCAGGGGCATCACGAAGTACGGGGGGTTCAAAGCCAGGCCGGCCTAGGCGATCG
>CALKTZ010000791.1 GCA_937997355.1 uncultured Planctomycetales bacterium
CGGTCCTTGCCTCGGGCGGGGACGACCGTCGGCTTGGTTTCGAAAGACTCGGACAGCGGGTCGAGATGAGGGTTCACGTAGGGATCGACCCGGTGACGATGGACCTCTCGATAATTGGCGACTTCCCGAGGATGATCCTGATTCCCCCGCGACAGGCTTTCGTGATGAAGGAGTTCCGCCTCCGCGCAGTAGACGCAGCGGTATCCGGCATCGACGAGGCGATAACCGTAATCCGCGTCGTTGTAGGCGACGGCGAAGCGGACCTCGTCGAATCCGCCCATCTCCAGGAAGAGTCGCCGCGGGGTGAGCATGCAGGCGGCGGTCACGGCGTAGCAATTCCGCGAGACTTTCGCCAGGTTGAGCGAACCCGGGTCCCACCAGGGGAGAAGGCGGAACGCATGCCCGGCCAGGCCGTTATTGAAGCCGTGGACGATGCCCGCGTGTTGCACCCGCCGATCCGGGAAGAGGAGGCGGGCGCCGACGGCCCCCACCCCCGGGAGTCGGGACCAGCCGACCATCTGGCTCAGCCATCGAGGATTGATCACCTCGGTGTCGTCGTTGAGGAAGAGGATCAACTCCTCGTCAACCTTCCGGACCGCCTCATTGTTGATCGCCGAGAAGCTGAATTGCCCATTCGCGTTCGGGATGCGGAGCACGCGATCCGGCAGGGCCGAGAGATACTCGAGCGTCGCCGGATCGTCGCTCGCGTTGTCGATGACGTAGATCCGATAGTTGCGATAGGTGGTCTTCCGGAGCGAATCGATCAGGAGCTTGATCCGCTTGAAATGGTTGCGCGTGGGGATCAGGATCGCAATCGACGGGCCGTCGTCCGGCATCACCGGTTCGAAGATGGAACACGCCGTCTTCGCGGCCCACTCCGATTGCCTCACCGAGCAATCGACCCCCCGGCGTCGGAATGCCTCCTCGACAGCCCGTCGCCCCGCCTCGAAGCTCGCCGGCTTGCAATCCCCGGACGCGGCCGTCGATCCCGGGAGGACACGCCAGTGATAGAGGAGTTGGGGGATGTGGGAGACGTTCCGGGTCTGCTCGCTGGCCCGGAGCCAGAAGTCGTGATCCTGCGATCCCTCGAATCCGACGCGCATCCCGCCGACCCGATGATACAGGCTCGCCCGGATCGTCGTCAGATGCCCCGTATAGCAATAGGAGAGTAAGAGTTCGGGGGACCAGCCCGGCTTGAATTGCTCCGAATGACGACGACCGTCCATCCCGATCTTGTCGTCGTCGCTGTAGATCAGATCGGAATTCGGATTGCTTTCGAGGTGGAGCGCGACATGGGCCAGGGCGTCGGGCGTGAGCAAGTCGTCGTGATCGAGGAGGACGAGGAATTCCCCGAGGGCCGCCTCGGCCGCGTCGTTGGTGGCCGCCGAGATGTTCCCGTTCCGACTCCGATCAAAGGGCCTGATCCGCTCATCGCGACGGCCCCATTCCGCCATCTCCTCGCGGACTCGCGGGTCCGGGCTGCAATCGTCGACGAGCACAAGCTCCCAGGACTCGAACGACTGATTCACGACGCTCTCGATCATCGATCGGAAGACGTCGATCGGGGGGTTGTAGACCGGCACGATGACGGAGAAGAGAGGGCGTGAAATCTGGCGATCGTTGGCGTCTCCGAGCCTCCGGCGCCGTCGGGCGTTGATGCCGTTGACCTTCCGCCAGGACTCGTAAGGAGCCTGCTTCGGGATCGCGGAGAAATAAGCGCAACGCCCCATGCTTCCGAGTCCAAGGGACGTTTGAATCTTCCGAGCCTTGTTCTTAATCTTGCGCAGCGACTTGGCGAAGGCCACCGCCAGCCCTTCATCACGCATCACGTCCAGGAAACGGACTCCGATCTTTACATAACCGCCTGGCCTCGCCAGCCTTTTGGCAAGATTTCCGATCCTTCCGAGGAGACGCTTCGGCCGGCCGGTTTGATTCGTCGATCTTTGGGAATTCTGGGGAGGGGGTTGGACGGGCGGGCGATCGATCCGGGTTCTTGAGAATGCCATCTGAAGCCTCGTCCTTAAGGCATGGTGACTAGGGAGATCGACGAATCCATAAAGGCCCGACGGCAAGAATCTTCGGTCGGGGCCGTTCGGGTCTGATCCAAGAGAGATTGGGGCAACGGTTCGAAAAGAGTTTTGCCTTTTATGGACCATTGATTCATGGATCGGAATATGGCCGATGTTCGAACCAAATTCCTGGAAAACTGGTACGGAGCCGTGAGGAGGGGATAGTCTTTGTCGCCCATCCTGTCAAGCGGATCATGGTTCGAGCACGAGTTCCGCCCGCGGGGGGACGATGCGGTGCCGGCACGGATCGGGGAACGTGTCGAGCGAGGGGGAGGATCTGTCCGGCTTGGGTCTCCTGACCACTGCTTTTAACATCCTTTGAGGCCGCGAAGTGTCAAGCGGCGTGTACCTTGAATCGCCCCTCCGGGGCTTGAGGGCCGGGAAAAAAGTGGGGGAGGTTGTTCGTGGAGAACCCAGGGGCTTCGCCCCTGGCTATGGCTGAATCGCCCCTCCGGGGCTTGGCCCGGATACCGCGTCGGCCGATCCCGAGAGGATCGTGCGATGATCCGATGGCGTGATCGATGGCCCAGGCCCGGAGGGGCGGCCTAGCCGTAGCTCGGGGCATCGCCCCGAGTCCCGAATCCGATGACAATCCTTTTTCCTCTCCTCGCTAAGCCCCGGAGGGGCGATTCAAGGATAAAAAGCAGTGGTCTCCCGACCCCGCCGAAATACCCGACCGAAGGTCTCAAGAACCAATCCGTCCCCCTTGCCAAGGACGATAGGGGGTGGATGAGGCAGCGGTCTCGTATCGAAGCCCCCCCTGTTTCCCCCCTTGTTAAGGGGGGACGAAATTTTATCCGGCGGCCATGGGATGTCTTCGGCTTATTCAGGTCAGTCCACAAGCCTGATTTTTGTTCTATATTACTCAAGTTTTCCATTTTCTCGGCCCAACCCCCTGATATTGCGTAATATTAAGGATAGTGGCGATCCTTACTTTGACGATCATGCAGGGAGATCCCCCATGGCGACCGAGAAACAGATCGAAGCCAACCGGATCAATGCGCAACGCAGCACCGGCCCCAGAACGGCCGAGGGGAAGGCGAGAGTCCGGCTCAATGCCCTCAGGCATGGATTGCGCGTCGAGGTGTTCGACGTCCTCCCCAATGAGGACGCCGCCGCCTTCGCCGCCCGCATGGAGGCCTGGAACCGCGACCTCCGCCCCGCCAACGAGCTTGAGGCCGAGCTGGTCCGACAGATC
>CALKTZ010000792.1 GCA_937997355.1 uncultured Planctomycetales bacterium
CCCGCGGTCTCGTACCCCTGGCCGCTCAGGTGTTCGGCGAGGGTGGGGAACGTGGAGTCGAGCGGTCCGTGCGTTCGCGTCGAGAGTTCGAACGGCCAACGCCCCGTCAGGAGCGAGGCATGGGTCGGGAGCGTCCATGCGGCCGGCGCCCTCGCCTGGTCGAAGGTGATCCCCTTCTTCGCGAATTCGGCCAGGTTGGGCGTTGTATCCTTGGCGTAGCCGTAAGGGCTTGTGCGGTCCGCCCGGACGGTGTCGAGCACGATCAGCAGGACGTTCGGCGCGGTCCCTTGGGGACGCGGGAGCGATGACGCGATCCTTCCCTCGGCGTAGGTCACGAACCAGGCGTCGCCGAGGACGAGAATCCCGAAGCATCCCACGAAGAGCGGGAGGCTCCTTGCCATAAGCCGCTCGAACCGCTCACCTCGGGGCTCCAGCCATCGATGGAGTCGGAATGCCGCCCCCACGGCCAGGATGAAGCTCGCGCCGGCGTGCAGGCCGTGGATCATCCAGAGCAAGGTCGCAATCGCAAGGCTCAGCGGGAGGAGCGTCGTCACTAATCGCGCGTACTTCCTGGGGCCGAACCCGGCGAGGCTTGCCGATACGAGGCCGAGCCCCGCGAAGACGATTGCATTCGCCGCGGGGATCATCCAGGCCCCGTGTCGATTGAGCTGGAGATGGCCCGGGGTCGATTCGTCGTGCAGCCAGGAGCGAATGGCGATGATCAACACTTCCGCGAGGCCGATGAACAATCCGAACCAGAGGCTGGTGCGCCAGGCATTGAAAGCAAGTCTGGTTCGAGAAACTTGTGGATTGGCGGGCGTTTGAATTCGGGTCCACCGCGAGGGAAGCACACGGAATGGCGCCCTAGCTCGAAGATGAATGCCGGGCATGTTGGCTTACCTCCTCAAATCTCGATGGAATCGGGAACCCGGGGGGCGCCCCTTTGTCATGCTTGGAATCGGAATTTCGCGCGATCCGTACCGCCGGGGCAACCCGTGCCATCCCGGAGAAATGGACCTGACGACGCGGGTTGGTCGGCCACTCTTTGGATCGATGCGGAGTTATTCGATGGCCGACACGCTCGGCTCGGCGGCATCGTCGGACTGCTTGTATTCCGTCAGCCGAGCCCGGAACCGATCGAGGATCGATTGCGATTCCGGACGTTTGGAGAGGTCGCGGGTCTGGGCAGGATCGGTCGCGAGGTCGAAGAGTTCCTCGCGGCCGTCGCGATGTTTGAGATAGGCCTGATTCCCGAGGATCAGGGATCTGGCGAACGTGCCGCCGAGGGCATCCTTCTTGACGTTGTCGACGATCTCCGTGAGCACAAGCTCATCGGCGGAGGGGACGTTCGCGGCCGAAGTGTTCCAATGAGGAGCCAGGGAGATCCCCGGGAATGGCGAGCCATCTTCCAGGTTGAGCACGTCGGCGACGGTGCAGGCGACATTTCGCATGCTTGTCGGTTCGTTGACCTTCCTCGGTTCCTTCAGCCCGCCGGGCGGGACGATGAGGAGGGGAATACGCGTCACCGGGGGATAGAGATTGCCGTGGCCGAAGCCGCCATGCTCGCCGAATTCTTCGCCGTGATCGGCCGTCACGATGATCATCGTCCGGTCGAGCAATTGGCGCTTCTGCAAGTCGTCGAGGAGGCGTCCGAGATGGTCGTCGAGGGAGGCGATGCATTCGTCGTAGGCGTCGATGGCGAGTTGGACTTCCTCGGGAGTCTTGGGCTTCGATTCCAGCTCGTGCCAGTTGTGCAGGAGCGAGAGTTCCTTCGCCGTCGGCGATTTCATGCCGAATCGGCCGCGAAAGCCGCCGGGGGGCATGTAAGGGTCGTGGGCGTCGTAGTAATTGAGGAAGACGAAGAACGGATGCTGAGCTTCCACCTTGCCTCGCCCATCGATCCAGGAAAGAAATTCATTGTTGATGGTGGCCGCATCCTTGCGATAGAAGAATGCTGATGGTCGCTCTTGCTGGGGATTGCCGATCAGCTTGTGTATCCGTCGGCCCACGCCGGAGCCGCGAATGATCGCCGAGAGGTCCTCGGCCACGTCCTCGTAGTGGATGAATCCGCGGGCGACCCCGTACCAATGATTGCAGAAGAGCGTGTTCGCGACGAAGCCGGCCGTCATGAAGCCGCGACCGGTCAGGAACTCGGCGAGAGTCGGAAAGGTCGCATCCAGGGGCTTCTCGGCGCGTGCGGAAAGCTCATGCGGCCAGCGTCCCGTGAACAGGCTGCAATGAGAGGGGAGGGTCCAGACCCCCGGCGATCGTGCCTGATCGAACAGGACCCCCCGACGCGCGAGGCGATCGAGATTCGGCGTGGTCTGACGAGAGTAGCCGTACAGGCTCATGTTCCTGGCACGCACCGTGTCCAGGACGATGAGCAAGACGTTCGGTGTCGATTTCTCGGCCGCGGGCAGGCCGGCGATCATGCGGGATTCGGCACGGCTGTCCGAGGCATATTTGAACCCGATCAATCCCGCGACGATGACGATCATCCCGGGCAGGCTGACACGGACGATCCGTTGAAAACCGAGGCGATGCTTCAGGATACGTCGCGTGATTTGCGCCCCGATCCCCGCCGAGAGGATTCCATACGCGAGCATGCTGAGGCCGCGAATGGTGAGCAGGATCTCGAAGCAGGCAAGCGTTGCGAATGCGAAGAGGGCTGCAACCGGGACGATTCGCCGATGCAGCGGCACGAGCAGTCCGAGCATGCTCGCGAAACCGGCGAAGATCAAGATGTTCGCGACCGAGATGATCCAGACCGCGTGCTGGTTCATCTGGAGGACGCCGAGGGTCGCCGGGTTCAACAGGAAACGACGGCCGAACAGGGAGGCCGTCTCGACGAGTCCGGCAGCGGCCCCGAACCAGACTCCGAGGGCGATCACGTCCAGGATTCGTGCCGGCCAGACAAGCTCCGGCGATCGATTCGAAGGTTCTGGCTCGACGCGGACCATCCGAACCCGATCCGTCTTCGCATCCAGTCCGCTGCGCAGACCTTCCATCGACACGCTCCTTCGTGCTGAGCCGCCCCCTTCGCCGCATCCCTGGCGAAGTTCTTCCTGATCCGGGGCAAAACTCTTCAAGAAAGGAGCGTCAAAAGTCGCGGAGTTGCCCCACCGATTCCCTACTTTTTGGCCGAGCCGGCCGTGAGATGCAGCTCGGCCCGGCCAAACCGTCTTCGCGTCGATGGTGGAGATTACGAAATGTAGCCGAGTCCGCTCAATCGTTCGCGGACCAACTCTTCGTGCTCCCTGGCGTAGCCATTCTCCTCTCCGACGGCCACTCCGGCGAGGCCGACCTCTCCGACGATCGATTTCCCCTGCATCGAGTCGGGGACCTCATAGCCCGCCGCCACGAGGAGGGTGGGCGCGATATCGAGCAGGTGCATCCCCTCGACCTGTCCGCGAGGCGGGAGATGGGGGGCGGCCAGGATGAATGCCCCGTGCTGGGCGTGGTTGCAGTCATCCGGGCCGGTGTCGTTCTCCTGGACGTGGATCTGGGGATAGCCCACGCCGCCGATCGACCTCCAGGCCAGCGCACCGAAATGAACGATCAGATCGGGGGCGACGTTGCGGACTTCCCGGTAGACTTCCTCCGGCTTGAAGACCAACGTGCCCAGTGGTTTGCCGTCGGCGTCGGTCGTCGCCTCGAAGAGCGCCTTCACTTCGTCTCGGAACGATTCGTATTCGGAGGGCTCGATCACCCCGGCCGGCTCTCGTCCCTTCACATTGAAGAAGACGCGGGCGTAATATCCGCCTTCGCTCCAGACCTTCGTCTTCTCCCAGTTGACATCGAGCTTGTCGAAGGAAGTGACCTTCTCGGGATAGCTGTTGAGGACCAGCAAGCCTTGCTGGATCAGCCATTCGTTGACGCAGAATCCGCCGTCGAGGCGACGGGCGCCATGGTCGGAGACGACCAGGACGATCGTCTCGTCATCGAGCAGTTCGAGGATACTGCCGATCTCCTCGTCGAGATAGCGGTAATAATCCCGGATTACATTCTC
>CALKTZ010000793.1 GCA_937997355.1 uncultured Planctomycetales bacterium
CGAGATCGCCCATCAGATCGGCCGCGTGAAGAACCAGCAGGGGCTGGAAATCTTCTCCGCCAGCCGCGAGGACGAGGTGATCGCCAAGGTGCTCCAGGCGAGCAAGGGCCCCCTCTCGCCGGAAACCATCCGGCACATCTATCGCGAGCTGATGAGCGGCTCGCGCGCCCTCCAGCGCAATATTCGGATCGCCTGCCTTGGCCCGAAATACAGCTACAGCTATCTCGCGGCCGTCGCCAAGTTCGGCGAGGCGGTCGAGCACGTGCCGGTGGGGACGATCGCCGCCGTGTTCGAGGAAGTGAACCGGCGCCATGTCGACTTCGGCGTGGTCCCGCTGGAGAACTCGACCGACGGGCGCGTGGCCGACACCCTCGACATGTTCATCAAGCTGCCGAACCTCAAGATCCGCGCCGAGGTCCGCCTGCGGGTCCATCATTGCCTGCTGGGGCGAGGCGACCGGAGCCAGATCCGCCGCGTCTATTCCAAGGCCCAGGCCCTCTCGCAGTGCCGCAACTGGCTGAGCAAGAATCTCCCCGACGCCGCCAAGGTCGAGGTGGTCTCCACGGCCGCCGCCGCTGAGCTCGCCCAGCGCGAGGATTTCGCCGCCGCCATCGCCAGCCGGGCCGCCGGCACCGCCTATCGGCTCAATCTCTTCGCGGAGAAGATCGAGGATCAGCAGAACAACGTCACCCGATTCGCGGTCATCGGCGAGAAGCTCGAAGCCCCCTCGGGGCGCGACAAGACGACCCTCATGATCAGGCTCCCCAACCGCCCCGGCGCCCTCGTCCAGGCGATCGCCCCATTCTCGAAACAGGGGGTGAACCAGTCCTGGATCGAGTCGTTCCCGATCCCCGGCAACCCGGGGGAGTTGGAGCAGTCGTATCTCTTCTTCGTCGACGTCGAGGGGCACATCTCGGACCCGCCGATCGAGAAGGCCATCGCCGCCGCCAAGAAGCAGTGCGAGCGGCTCGACGTGATCGGCTCCTATCCCCGCAGCGAGTCGGTCGAGACCTGACCCGGCCCGACGCGCTTCGAGGCCGACCCGATGGCAGCCGCCGATCAGATGTTCGGCACGAGGTCGTAATACTCGTCGTCTTCGTTCTTGCCGCCGTAGCCTCGGCCGACGGCGCCGACGTCCGAGACGAACTCGATCGACCGGATCCACTTGACCATCTTGTAGCCGAGCTGATTCTCGACCCGGAGCCGGAGCGGGGCGCCGTAGACAGGGCCGAGCGGCCGGTCGTTCATCTCGAAGGCCAGGATGCTCTGGGGGTGCAGGGCGTCCCGGATCGATTGCGAGTCGTAGTACGCGCCGGGATGGATCCCCTCGCCGAATGAATGGAAGACCACCCGCGTGACCTCGGGGTGGGGGCGCACCAGCTCGATGAGCTTCGCGAGGGGCACGCCCCCCCACGCGGCGATCCCCGACCAGCCCTGGATGCAGTGGTGGAGCGTCACCTGCTCCTGCTTGCCCAGCGCCTCGAGTTCTCGGAGCGAAAGCTCGACCGGGTTGGCGACCAGGCCGTGGACGATCAGGCGGTAATCCTCGAAGTTGCTGGCGACGAGCTGCTTCCACTCGTCGCTCTGCGGGATTTTGCCGTTGGGCCAGAAATACGGGGAAATCTCGGCCTTGCTGTAGTTAGCGCGCGGCTTCATGGGGTCGAGGAAGAATCCCGTGAGTCGCTGCGTGAGGAGCCGAGACGCGGCCTGGAGCAGCCGGGGGAAACGCCAGGTGATCCCATTCGCCAGGACACAGGCCGCGATCACAGCGGCGATCCCGATCAGCCCCACGATCAGCCCACCGGGAGACGCATCGTCGGTCCCCATGTGATTCATGTTCCGGGAAAGTCCGCTGACGATCACCATGGTCACGTGGACGGTCAGGAACCCGAGGAATCCGAGGAGCCCGAGGAAGTGGATCGAGCGCGCCGCCTGACGATTGCCGAAGAGGCGGCTATACCACTTGAAGTGATTGTCGATCGCCGGCGACATCGCCAGCCCCGTGAGGATCTGGAGCGGGGCCAGCACGAAGATGACCCCGAAATAGGCGAGCTGCTGGAGCGGATTGTAGGCGTAAAATCCGTCGGGCTCGGGGGGGAGGTGGAATGTGAGGTAATGGACCTGGACGGCCCACGCGTCGGCCAGGATCGACGGGGAAGGGGGGACGAGCCGTCGCCACTGGCCGGTGGCGAACAGCAGGCCGACGAAGATCAGCCCGTTGGCCACCCAGAAGAGCGCGGAGAGGAAGTGCCAGTGCCTGCCCAGGCCGACCGTGTGCCGAAACCCCGGCAGCGCCAGCCAGGGGGAGATGTAGCGGGAATCGTCCTTGGCCGACCAGTAGCCCTCGATCGTGTTGGCCGTCGCGGGATCGACCCGCTTGGGGGTGATCCGGGCCCATTCGGAGCCGAGCCTGGAGTGGACGTTCCAGTAGAGCCGGGGATGGTCCGCCAGGATGGACAGGCCGCTCCTCGCCAGCAGGATGATCAGCAGGAAATTGACGTA
>CALKTZ010000794.1 GCA_937997355.1 uncultured Planctomycetales bacterium
CGGTTCGTCACAAGCGTTCGTTCCGAAATTTGCGTGCTTATCTTCGAGGAGATCAATCGATGGGCGTTACCCTCAGCGAAAAAGCCGCGGGTGAAGTGAAGAAGATCATCAGCGAGCAGAGCCTGCCGGAAGGAACCGTTCTCCGGGTCGGCGTGCAAGGCGGCGGATGCAGCGGCTTCTCATACAGCCTGAATTTCGACACCACGACCTCCGACCGCGATCGGATCACCGAGGTCCACGGCGTCCGCATGGCCGTCGACAAGAAGTTCGACCCGTACCTCGACGGCACGGAAGTCGACTTCTACGACGGACTCGAGAAGCGCGGCTTCGTCTTCAACAACCCGAATGTGGTCAAATCGTGCGGCTGTGGCAGCTCGTTCCAGGTCTGATCCGGTTGCCATCCGGCCTGAACGCGATTCCCCCCATTCGATTCCAGCAAGAAATAAGGCCGGCGCCGTAGGGATTTTTCATCCCGCGGCGCCGGCCTGCTTTGATTTCCAGGATGCATGCCTGGCCCGCCTCACCACTTCCAACCGGCCTGAATCTCCTCGTTGACCACCGATCCTTCCGGCCATTCATTCCGATATAGCTGAACAATCGTACGGGCAGCCATGTCAGCCATGTCGGCCATCGACTGGATGTCGGTCCCGCCGATATGGGGGCTGAGAATCACGTCGGTACGACCCAGCAGAGGATTTCCGGGCTCGGGCGGTTCGTGATTGAGCACATCCAGGCCGGCCCCGGCCAGATGCTTCGAGTCCAGGCTGGCCACCAGGTCGGCCTCGACGACCAGTCCGCCCCGGGCGGTGTTGATCAGATAAGACCCCGGCCGCATCTTCGCGAAGAAGTCTCGATTGGCGAAGCCGCGGGTCGCCTCCGAGAGGGGCAGGTGAAGGCTCACCGCATCGGACTTGGCGAGGAGTTCATCGAGCCCCAGGCGGATGATTTCGTGCTGGGTGTCGAAGTCCGTGACGGGCGCCACCGGGTCGTACGCCAGCACGGTCATCCCGAATGCCCTCGCGCGGGAGGCCGTCGCGCGCCCAATTCGCCCCAAGCCTACCAGGCCCAGGGATTTGCCTCGCATCGGGCTGACGAGCCGACGGTCCCAACCGCCGCGATGGATCTCGTAATTGTTGGCGACCACGTTCCTCAAGATCGCCAGCAGCAATGCGACGGTCTGTTCGGCCACGCTCTCCTGATTGGTCCCGGGGGTGATGGTGACCGCCACTTTACGTTCCGTCGCCGCCTTGAGGTCGACCAGGTCGAATCCCACACCGGTCCGAGCGATGACGCGAAGATGAGGCGCGATCGCGAACATCTCGGGAGTCATTCGCTCCCCCCCCGCCATCATCGCATGCGTGTCGGGCAAGTAGCGTCTGAGCTCATCGGCGTTGAGCGCGAAATCACCGACCGGATCGATCAGAGTAAAGCCCGCGTCGGTGAGGATGTCGCGAAAAGCCCCGGGCTGATTGCGGAGAAGATACGGAGCGATCAGGACGCTTGGCATACCGGATGCCTCTCAATCAAAACAAAGGTCAAACGCCTCGGTCATTCCCGGGAAGGGTTCCGTCGAACCATTCCGCGGAGGACGACCCACGCACACGGGATCTCTGAAAAATGCCATTCATTATTGGTTAGCAACGCGTTTCCGCAATGACTCGGTCCATTATTACCCGGGGGGAATCGTCATCGTGAAACTCGATTTCACAATTCAACCGGATCCAAAACCGCATTCCCGGAACATCATTTCGCACGATTCCGGACCGATCCCCTTTCGAGTTCCGATACCTGACGGAAGTCTGGTCTGGTTCCAGGGTTGAGTCGAGTGTATCTTAATGAGAAAGCTTTCCCCGAAGAAGAAGTGCGTCCCCCACGGTCTCCGTCGTCCGATTCGATTTTTCCGCAACGATAATGGCTTATTTCCACGTACAAGAATCCTGGATTGTCGAGACATTCTCCGAAAATCAGGAAATTTCGGGGCAAAATATAGGATTGAAAATCAAAAAACTACGGTCAACTCGTCGATTCGATGATAGAGCGATAATCGACCCCGTTTCTCAATCCGTGTTCTGAGGATCGTGCGGCAGCCTCGTCATTCACTCGTAGCTTATCTTGGGCGGAACGGATCTTATGGGGGTAATTAAGTTTCGGCTCCCCGCGAACGACCTCGACCGGAGGATCACGGATTGCCGCAGCGCCTATTTCACGGGTCTCGATCGCACGCCTGGTCAGCTCAGAGTGGAATTTCGCAACGGCCTGATGGCCTGCCACCGGGACTCGACGGAAAGCGGCCGGCTTTTCGTCCCGTGGCACATCGAGGGTTTTGGGACGCCGATCATCGGAACCGCGACCCTCTCGGAACGCGCGGTCCCCTACAATCTGCCCGTTGAGCTGGCCCGCGGGAAATTGAATGAAGTCCGCAACCAGCTCGCGGATTGGCGCCAGCTAGGCCTGAGCGTCTCGGACGAGTTGAAGGACGTCCTGGAGCGTGCCCACCAGGCC
>CALKTZ010000795.1 GCA_937997355.1 uncultured Planctomycetales bacterium
GCCGGCACGGAGGGCGAAACCGCACGGGTCTGAAGACCCGTGGCACCCTCTTCCTCCATCCCCCTCCCGGATGATGAGGTTTGATGCTCGGCTTCCGGCGCGTCGCGGCCTGCGTCTTCCGCGTTCCGTTCCGCCAGCCGCGCCGCCTCCAACGCGAGTTCTTCCCGTTCGAGCTTGACCGCCTGGAGCCGGAGCCGCGACACCGATTCGAGATTGCGGATCATCTCCCGGTTGGTCGTGGCCTGATAACGCCGGATCTTCTCCCCGTCCTTGCTCGCATCGAACGAGCCGACGCGCGCCGATTCGTCGGCCCCCCAGTCGTCGCCGTCTCGTTCTCGAAGGTCCCGGATGATTTCCAGCCGCGCGACGGCCTTGTCGATCGCCGCGCGCAGGATCGAAACGGCCTCGGCGTAGGTCCTGGGTTGGCGCAGGCATGCTGCGCGGAGCGCCTCGCGGTCGAACTCCAGCGAGTAGTCGCCGGGGTTCCAGCGATCGGCGTCCAGCGGGGTGGTCGGTCGAATCAGGACCATGATCCGGGCGGCGACGGCCAGGTCGATGATGGCGGGCGAATCGATCGCTCCCGCGCCCCCTCCGGAGAGCCGCACGATGGCCATCTCCTCCGAGTCGGTCCAGTCCCGATCCCGGTCGACCGCCTGCCGCAGCCTCCCCCAGCACTCGATCATCCAGCGGCACCCCTCGGCGGTCGACTCGATCTCCCGGATGAGGTCGCGAGTTGGGGTCGGGTCGAACCCCTGGTGCTCGACGTCGGAAAGCGTCGGCAGGAGGCGGCTCCTCAAATCGAGGATGCGCTCGCGATGCTGTGTCCGCTCTTTCTCGGCGCGTTCGCGGATCTGCCGGTTCAGGACGGCCAGCTCGTGGAGATCGGCCCGATCCAGCTTCCAGGAGAGGATGGCGGCCCGGCGGATCATGCACTCCTCGACATCGTTGCGGGGGGCCAGGTCGCGCAGGAAGGCGTCGATCCGCCCGCCGAACTCGGCGGCATCCTCGCCGGGGAGCACGTCGTTGGCCTCGGCCGTCAGCCCGTGCTTGAGCGCGTTGAGGCTCGACCGCCGCTTGCCCTCCGGGGTCGTGGGGCCTCGGCTCCTGGACGCGTTCCGTCGATTCGCCTCGATCTGCTTCTCGGTGGCCATCGGTGTGATCTCCGGGCGAGTGGTGCTCGGCAAGGGAAGAAAGGGGCGGGGACATTCTGGTAATATCGAAAGGTCCCCGAAAAAAACGAACCGGAAAATCCCGAGACCCGGACAAATAACGGGATTTTCTCCCCGGACCTCCTCAGCCCTCCCCCTTCCCGCCGCCATCGCCGCGAGCCGGCTCGACGCTCCTGGCGAGTTCGATCAGCCGGGATTCGACCCGGAGGATCTGCTCGCGAATCAGCGACTCGGATCGTTCGATCCTGGCATCGACGACGATGACCGCGGCCAGGATCAGCAAGGCCAGCCCCGTGATGGCCATCGGCGTGCCGACGGCCGATCGGCCGGAGAGGGACGAGACGAACGACAGGGCGACGACGGAGATCAAGGTGAATCCGAAGGCCATCCGCGCGGACATGCCCCGGCGGTCGGCGAAATTCTCCGGCCCTCGCACGAGCACCAGGGTTGCGAACAGGGTCCAGCTCAATCCGAAGAACGCGAAGAGGATCAGGAGCCCCCGCACGGCCCCGGGCAATGACTCCGGTTCCGTGATGGCCAGGGAGCCGCAGACGACGCAGCCGACGAGGCCCGCGAGGCCGACCGCCACGTAGCGAGCCCGGAGCGCCGGGGAAAGTCGGCTGCCGAAATGGTCGTTGAGTTGGGACTCGTACTTTTCGCGGAGTGTCGAGTCGTGAGGTTCGAGGTTGAGGAGCCGTCCGGCCCAGGGATTATTCCGTTCAATCATCATTCAATCCTTCCCCCTTGAGGGCTTTGCGTAGGGATTTCTTGGCCTTGAAGAGTCGAGACTTGACCGTGCCCGGCGGGATGCGGAGCACCTCGGCCACCTCGGCGACGCTCAGATCGCGGAGGAAGAACAGGGTCAGCACCTCCCGGTCGCCAACCGGGATTTTCGAGAGCCCGTGATGGACCGACTCCGCGTCCTCGAAGGGGGCGTGATCATCCTCCCCGGACGCGTCTTCGGCCCCGGCCATGTCGAGCGTTTGTTCCCGGGCATATTCCGCCCGGTGATGGTTCATGACCGTGTTCCGGGTGACGGCATAGAGCCAGACCGGGAGCCGGCGAGGTTCCCGCAAGGATCGGATTCCTCGGAGGACCTGGAGCCAGACTTCCTGGAGGATCTGCCAGGCGTCGGCCTCGTCCGAGACGAGCCGCCGGATGTAGAAGAAGAGGCGCCGTTCCCAGGCATGGACCAGCTCCTCGAAGGCTTCCCGCTCGCCGCGCTGGCAGCGGAGGACGAGGATTTCGAGCTCAATGGCCTGGCTGTCCTGGTGCGTCATGCGTCCCTCCGTCGTGGGCAATTCGCGGAACACTCTCATAGTCGTGGGACGGG
>CALKTZ010000796.1 GCA_937997355.1 uncultured Planctomycetales bacterium
CCCAGCCGGTCTTCCAGCGACGGCGATTCTTCAAGGGGCGGCCGATCCGCGGCGAGTCGGTCAAGGATATCTCCTGGATCGCCCCCGATGGCAATGAGATGAACGACGAGGCCTGGAATTCCGGCTTCGTGCGCTGCATCGGGATGCGGCTCGCCGGCGATCACATCGACGATGTGGACGAGCGGGGCGAGACGGTCGTGGGGGAAACCGTGCTGGTCCTGATGAATGGCCACTACGAGGGGATCCCGTTCACGCTCCCGCCTCACCTCCAGGGGCAGCACTGGGAGGTGCTCGTCGATACCGCCGAGCCGGACCGAGAGCCCCGGTTCATGGCCGGCGGCGATGTTTACGACCTCAAGGAACGGTCGCTCGTCCTGCTCCGCGTCCGGCAGGAATCCGAACCGTCGGGAGTTGTCCTGTCGCCGCAGCAGGCCGGGAAGGTGCTCGAACAATCGCCGCCCCCCGTGCGACAGGCCCCTCGAACGTTATGATTCCAAGGGGCGAGCGTTCCGAGGCGGGTCGCCAATCGATGCGGACGGAGGGATGGCCGAGGGCCGGCCATCCCGGAGTTGGTGAGCGAGGATGCCATGGCATTGCGGATCGAGGATTACGGGCTGATCGGCGACTGTCACACGGCGGCCCTGGTCGGGCGGGACGGATCGATCGACTGGCTCTGCATGCCCCGGTTCGATTCCCCGGCGTGTTTCGCCTCGCTGCTCGGCAAGCCCGAGAATGGGCGATGGCGGCTCGCCCCGGCCGAAGGGGTCGCCATCAAGCAGGTGCGCCGCAAGTATCGCGGCGAAACCCTCGTGCTGGAGACCGAGTTCGAAACCGACCAGGGCACGGCGGCCGTGATCGACTTCATGCCGCCGGGGAATGATCGGCACGCGATCGTCCGGATCGTCGAGGGGCGAAGCGGCCGGGTGCCGATGCACCTCCAGCTCATCATGCGGTTCGATTACGGCAAGATCATCCCCTGGGTGCGCAAGACGGCCGGCCATCTCTGGGGGATCGCCGGTCCCGACATGCTGCGCCACTCCACCCCCGTCACCACCCACGGCGAAGGCCCCACGACGGCCGCCGACTTCGAAATCGGCGAGGGGGATCGCATCCCCTTCGTGCTCGTCTGGACGCCGTCCCACGCCCCCGAGGCCGCCGAGGTGGACGCCGAGGCCGAGCTCCGCGCGACGGAAGCCTGGTGGGCCGAATGGGTCGGCCATTGCACCTATCACGGGGAGTGGCGCGAGGCGGTCGTCCGATCCCTGATCACCCTGAAGGCGCTCACCTACGCCCCGACCGGGGCCATCGTGGCGGCGCCCACGACCTCGCTCCCGGAATACATCGGCGGCGTGCGGAACTGGGACTACCGCTATTGCTGGGTCCGCGACGCCTCATTCACGCTCATGGCGTTCATCTCGTGCGGCTATATGCAGGAGGCGTACGCGTGGCGTCAGTGGCTCCTCCGCGCCGCGGCCGGCGAGCCCTCCAAGCTCCAGATCATGTACGGGATCGCCGGCGAACGTCGATTGACCGAGATGCGCATCCCCTGGCTCAAAGGGTACGAGAATTCCCCCCCCGTCCGGATCGGCAATGCCGCCTGGAGGCAGCGCCAGATCGATGTTTACGGCGAGGTCCTCGATGCCATGTATTTCGCCCGGCTCAACGGCCTCGTCCCCCAGGGGGCGAATTTCCCGATCGAGCGTGCGCTGATCACCTACCTGGAGAAAGCCTGGAGGAAGCCCGATCACGGCATCTGGGAGGTCCGCGGGCCCAGGAAGCACTTCACCCACTCCAAGCTGATGAGCTGGGTCGCGTTCGATCGCGCGGTCAAGGCCGTCGAGAAGTTCGACATCGAGGATCGGGGGCACCTGGACCGCTGGCGGGCGATCCGCGACGAGATTCACGAGGAAATTTGCGCCAAGGGTTATGACCCCGAAATCAACGCATTCGTGCAATCGTATGGGTCGAAGTGCGTCGACGCCAGCCTGCTGCTGATGCCGATCTTCGGCTTCCTCCCGGGCGACGATCCCCGCATCCTCGGCACGATCCGGGCCGTGGAAGAACGCCTGAAATCGGGGCCGTTCATCGAGCGATACGATTCCGGATCGGGGGTCGACGGCCTCCCGAAAGGGGAAGGGGCCTTCCTGCTGTGCAGCTTCTGGCTGGCCGACTGCTACAGCCTCGCGGGGCGCCGCGCGGATGCCCGGCGCCTCTTCGAACAGCTCCTGGCGATTCGCAATGACCTGGGGCTGCTCGCCGAGGAATACGACAGCGTCCACGACCGCCTGGTCGGCAACTTCCCGCAAGCCTTCTCGCACATCGGGCTGATCGCCTCGGCCCTGATCCAGTCCCGCACGGTCGTCGCCGCGGCCCCCAGCTCGACGGGAAATCCGGAGTGACGGTCGGGAATGACCCGGACTCGACGATGTTACCGATTGGTCGGAGACCAGCCCCCCAAATCTCACTTCACCAGGAGAGCCACCGGGAAGTCGGCGAGGATGTCGGCGATCGAAAGCGAGCCTCCGGCTGTTGGCATCTTGTCCATCCCGGTCAGGAGATCGCGATACGATCCTCCGCCGGTATTCCAGTCGGCCGGTAACACGACTGCGGTTTCTCCCCAGACCTTGGAGCCGAGAGGGATCGACGTGCCGTCGGGGATGAGCGATGTCGTGAGCCTCGGGATGACGACGATCGCCTCCCGCCCTTCGTGTCGCCGGGCGAAACTGAAGACGTGAATCGTCTGCTTGCCCCGGACCTCGATCGGAAGGTATTCCCCCAGCGTGAAGAGATCGGGATCGGTCTGGCGAGCCTCCAGCGTCCTCCAGGAGAGGTAGAGTTTGATCCGGCCGTCGTCTCGGGTCTCGACTAACTCGCGCGCCAGGTCCCGGCAATCCCCACCCGCCGGATTGGTCCTGGCCTTCAGCTCGGCGAGGGCCTTGCTCCGCCTTTCGTAGTCGACCGGGCGCCGGTTGTCGGGATCGACGAGGCTGAAGTCCCACATCTCGGTCCCCTGATAGGTATCGGGAATCCCGGGGGCTGTGAGCTTCAGCAGGGTCTGGGACAGCGAATTGAGCATGCCCCAGTGGCTGATCCTGGCCTGGAACTCGCGGAAGTCCGCCAGGAATTCGGCGCTGAGCGATGGGTCGAGGATCTTGGCGACGAAGTCCTCGGCGGCCGAGTCGTAGTCGCCATGCGGGTTGGCCCAGCTCGTGTGAACCTTCGCCTCGTGCAATGCCTTGGTGAAGAAGTCTTGCACTCGCTTGACGAAAACGGCGTGCTCGCCCTCGCTCGGCGAACCGAGGGGCCAGGCGCCGAGGAGGTTCTGATAGAGGAGATATTCCTCGTTGCGATCGGGGACCGGCTCGTCGTCGATCCGCTGGCGGTGGACCTCGTTGAGCTCGGCCCAGCGCCCGAGGCGATTGGCCCATTCGCCGGGGATTTCGGAGAGGACGTTGATCCTCGCGCGGACGTCCCCGCTGCGCTTGGTGTCGTGCGTGGAGAGGGCGCTCATCGCCGTGGGCCATTTCCGCTGCCGGACCAGCAGGTTGCGATGGACCTCCTCCGGGGGGATGCCGAAATGATCGGGCTCACCGCCGACCTCGTTGAGCGAGACGAGCCGATTGGCGGTGTAGAAGGCCGTGTCTTCGACCCCCTTGGCCGTCACGGGGGAGGTCACCTGCTGGAATTTCCCGACGAACCGGCGGCGTTCGGAACGGCCGTTTTCCCCCTCGTCGGGGAGTTCGTCGGCGAGGAGGACGTCTCGGATGAAGATGAAGATCGAGCGGCTGACCTCGGGGTTCCGGCTCACCGCCGAGCGGATGGCCTGATGGACGGCGGCCCGGTCGGTCGGACGGATCGGCTCGCCGTCGGTGATGTAGGACCGATAGACGGGGAAGCAGGCGATCACCTCCCGGAGTGCGTCGCGCAGGCCGTTGAGCGTGAAGTCGCGCGATCGCCGGCTATTCTGGGCGATCCGATCGAGCTGGAGCGCCAGCATCTGGAGCTCGCTGGCGAGCGCCACGCTCTGGATCAATCGCTTCTTCTGATAGACCACGTCGCCGTAGCGAGTCGCCTGGTCGATCCAGTCTCGATAGAGCTTGGTGAAGGCTTGCTTGCCCCGGCCGTCCACGCAGAGCCCGTTGATCAGATTCAAGAAATCGTAGCCGCTGGTGCCGGCGGTCGGCCAATCCTCGGGGAGCAGCTCGTCCGCCCCCAGGATCTTCTCGACGACGACGTATGCGGGGCGGTCGCCGATGCCGAGGCCGCCGTCGGCCATCGCCCGGGGGATCGCCTCCCGGATCGTGGGCTCCGCTTCGCTCCAACTCCGCTCGCGATACTCCGGGTCCATCTCGACGATCCGCCTGGCGCACGCGAGGAGGCATCCTTGCTGGAGCCGCCGGAGATACTGGGCGGGGTCGAACAATCCGTCGGGGTGGTCGATCCGGAGGCCGTCCACCTCCCCGGCGGCGACCATCGGCAGGATCAGCGAGTGCGCCGCTTCGAACACCTCGGGCCGCTCCATGTTGATCGCGGCGAGGCCGTTGATGTCGAAGAAGCGGCGGTAGTTGATCTCGTCGGTCGCGACCTGCCAGTAGCAGAGGCGATACGCCTGGTGCGCGAGGAGGTCGTCGAGCAGGTCGAAGCTCCTCGGGTCTCCCGGGACTCCGTTGAACCGCTCGATGGCCTTCTCGATGAAGCGGCGGATGACCGGCGCCTGCTCGGTGAGCATCTTCAGGCGGTTCTTGATGATCTCCTTCTCGCGACGTCGCTCGTCGAGCGCCTCGGGCTCGGTCGCGGAAATCGAGGGAAGATGGCCGATCGCGGTCAGGATGCTCAGATATTCCCCGAGGGCCGGGTCATCTTCGGAGAGCTCGGCCTTCAGGTCGTCGAGGCCGTAATTGAGGAGGCTCGCGTACGTGGACGGCTCGATCGGGAACCGATGATCCGCGTAGCTCACCCAGAGGCTCCCCGCGTCGAAATCGAAATCGAGCCGGATCTTGCCCGCTTCCAGGGCCTCGCCGAACGGTTCGCCGAGGAAGGGCATCAGGAGCCGTTCCCACAACTCGGGGCGAGGCGAGCCATACCAGGAGATGTCGAAATACCCCGCATACGACGACGCGGGGCCATTCTCGAGCACGTCATTCCACCAACGGTTCTGATTCCCCAGGATTCCCATGTGATTCGGGACGATATCGAGCACCTGTCCCATCCCGTGCGACCGCAAGGTCTCCACCAGGGCCGCGTGCCGGGCGGCATCGCCGATCTCGGGATTGAGCTGGCTGTGATCGGTGATGTCGTAGCCGTGGGTGCTCCCGGGGCTCGCCTTGAGGTAGGGAGAGGCGTAAACGTGCGAAATCCCAAGGTCTTTCAGGTACGGGATGATCTTCCGAGCGTCTTCGAAGGTGAACCCGGCGTGAAACTGGATCCGGTAGGTCGCCCGAGGTGGTTTTCGCGTAAGTTCTTGTGCCGCTTGATGGAGGAGAGAATCGATCCACGCGAAATCATTGCCGGCCATGCTCATTTCCACGCGTTCCCCTTTGGCCTCTGTCTGAGGGTATTTCGAAAACCTTCGGTACACATGCATGATCCGTGCCGAAAACGGAGAAACATGCAAAATCCGATGTGAGCTTCGGGTCTGGGATTGAATGGGGTTCCTCGAGAAGTTGATCGGCCGAAGGAAAGGCCACGATCCCGCATTTCCTCATGCAGTCGCACAAGGGACGGGGTTAATCAGTGGCAAAGTGTACTAAAAAGTAATCTGATGCTATGGCAATTTGTGGGAATAACACGCGATCTGGTTACGTAGC
>CALKTZ010000797.1 GCA_937997355.1 uncultured Planctomycetales bacterium
TGGAGAGGACTTCGAAGAACAGCATCGGACAAGGGAGTTACGATGTTCCATCGCATGATGTTCGCCTGGAGTTTCCTGGCTTGGTTCGCGTTTTCCCCCCTGGCTTCCACCCCCCTGCGAGCGGCGGTGCTCGATCAATCCTACGTCCCCCCTTCCGCTCCGTTGCAGTGGGGAGATATCGGCGAGAATGGGTCTGGCGGGAAGGCCGAGCAGGCGCAGACTTTCCGCGTGGGGATCGACGGCAGGCTGATCGGAGCGGATCTCTATCTGACCGGTTACGGCGAGAATCTGCTGCTCGAAGTGCGCCGGGTGACCGCCGACGGGCTCCCCTCAGAGTCTTCGGCCGACCTGCTCGGGGCGGCCATCGCCTCGCCCGGGTCGCTCGGCGGCGTTCGATTCGTCTCCTTCGACTTCGGCCCCAAGGGACCGATGGTCGCCGCCGGGGAAACGCTGGCCCTGGTCGTCCAGAGTTTGGGGCGGGGTCTGTATGACTGGGGAGGGAACAGCGGCGATCCCTATCCCCACGGAGGGATCGTGGCTCGTTCCAGCGTTTATAATGACGATCGGTGGTTCATCCCCTCCTATCCCGCATCCGTGTCCGACTACGGCTTTCGAACCTACGTCGAGCCGGTCCCCGAGCCGTCGACCGTCCTGATCTTCGCCGTCGGGGGGCTGGGGGCCTGGTGCATCAAGCAGCGGCGATCGAATCAAGTTCCGCTTTGATCGACCGACCAATCGGCACGACGGCTCCCTCGGGCTCGCGATCGAACATTGAGAAACGAACATTCCCCCGATGAGAACGGCGGTTCACTTCACTTCGCAATGGGGACGTTCTATAGTTCGATCGTGAGGATTGGTCGGGTGCTGAGATTTTCATGCAAGGCGAAGATCTCGGATTTTCGTCGTGCAATATCCCACGCCCGGCCGCGAAATAACCCTCGGGAAGAGTTCTTCGGAACGCTGAGAGAAGGTCTACGGGCCGAGTCCATCAATTCGAGAAGGCTTTGGAGAGCTTCGGCCGAAGGATTCTGCGAGCGGTGGCGAATGGTACAGGCCGGCGCCGAACGGGAGTGCTGGCTGTGAACCGGGATCATCCGGGGATTGTCGAGAAATTGGGGACTCCGCTGTGATGAGGGGATTTTGGCACGACTCTTGCTCTCTTCACCCTCATCACCTTGACACACATCTCTGACATGCACCTTGATTGACACCCCTGCTGCATTCGGTGGAACCGAACCGGCCTTCCCGCCGCCTACCCGGCGGCGGGAAGGTTGGATTTCCGATCAGGATACCAACGAGCCATCTTGCGCCATCGCGGGGATGGTTTCGTATCGGCATGGGAGGACGCCATGCGTCACTTCAAGGAATTTGATTCGCACGTCTATCTCTCGATCACCTCGATCGTGGCCACGTTGTTGCTCGCTCCCGGTTGCGCCTCGACGCAGGGAGTCCGCTATGTCTATCAGGATCGGGATTTCGGCGTCATCGGCATGCCGGAAAATACCGACGATTGGCCGACGCACTACCGCCGGCAGGCCGAGAAGCTGATGGAAGAGCACTTCCCCGAAGGGCACGAGATCGTCCGCGCCGAGGAAGTGACCGAAGGTTCTCGCATCTTGAAGACCGAGGGGTCGAAGACCGCTGAGATCATGCCGCAGCTCCCGGCCGAGCTACTCAAGGTCGCCAAGATCGGCGGTTCCGCCAGCCGGAGCCAGTCCGACACCCTCAAGATCAAGGAATGCCGGATCATCTATCGGCGCATTCCCCGGGTGGAAACCGCGCACTCGGAAGATTGGGGACCGTCCAAGCCGCTGTTGAATTTGCGAGGAGGGAACCGGCCGCCGCGACAGGAGCCGGCCGATTTCGCCGAACAGGCGGCGATCACGCCGGCCCAATATCTCGACCCCAACGACGCCGAGCGGCGCAAGGTCCAGCGAGAAGCATTCGCCAATACCGCCGAGCCGAAGCCCCCGCAAGCCGAGGGCGCCCGGAAGCATGTCGTGGCGAAGCCGGTCGCCGAAACCGTCGCCAAGGATCAGTGATCGCAACCCATCGCGTTGGGAACCGAATTCACAAAGATTCGTGCGGTTTGTAGAAATTTCTTCAAGATCAACCGGATGACCGCCGAAACGAAACCGGCTCCAACGGAATTCAGATTCCGCGGGAGCCGGTTTCCATTTGGTTTCTCGGCTTCTTCTCTCGATTTTCGGGGGGGCAGTTCAGGAGACCGCCAATTTCCAGGGGGCTCGGTAGGGGCGGCTCTGCATCGCGGCGGCCTCGGTGTCGCCGACGATCTGCTCCTTGACCGGGTCCCAGCGGATCGGGCGTCCCAGCCGGATCGCGATGTTCCCCAGGTGGCAGACGGTCGCGGACCGATGGCCGATGGCGACGTCGCAGATGGGCTTCTTGCGGGTCTTGATGCAGTCGAGCCAGTTCTCGTAGTGGTCCTTGCTCACGTAGAGGTGGGTGTCGTCCTTGCCGAGCGGCTCGTGGATGAGGCCGGCCGGGGTCGATTCGAGCACCTTGCGGGAGACGAAGATGGTCCCCTTGTCTCCTTCGAAGGTGCAGCCCCCACGGGTCTTGGCCCCCTTCCCTTGTTCGCAGATCAGCTTGACCCCGTCGTCGTAGGTGTAGACGATCCGGCTCGACTCGGGGACTTCGTACAGGCCGTCCTTCTGGAATTTGGCGGTGGCCTCGATGGCGACCGGCCCCGACGCATCGCGGCCGAGCCCCCACTGGGCGATGTCGAGGTGATGGGCGCCGAAGTTGGTCTGCTGGCCGCCGGAGTAGTCCCAGAAGAAGCGGAACAGGTAGTGGACCCGATTGGGGTTATAAGGGCGATCGGGGGCGGGTCCGAGCCAGAAGTTGTAATCGAGCTCGGGGAGCGGGGTGGTGTCGGGGACGGCGGCCTTCTCGAAATTGACCGACGGGAGGCCGACCTTCACTGTGTGGACCTTGCCGATCCGTCCGCTCCGCACCAATTCGCAGGCGAGGCGGAATTCGTCGTCGGAGCGTTGCTGGCTGCCGGTCTGGACGATTCGGTCGTATTTGCGGGCCGCGGCCACCATCGCCTTGCCCTCGTCGATGGTCAGCGTGAGCGGCTTCTCGCAGTAGACGTCCTTCCCGGCCGCGCAGGCATCGGTCGCGATGAGCGCATGCCAGTGATCGGGAGTGCTCACGACGACCGCGTCGATCTCCTTGTCGTCGAGGAGTTGTCGATAATCGGAGAAGGTCTTGCAGGCCTTCTTTGCCTTCTCGACCGATGCCTTGGCGTTTGCGAGCACATCCTTGTCGACGTCGCAGACGGCGACCGTGTGCTTCACCAGGGGCTTCAGGTTCTGCATCCCCCGGTTCTTGACGCCGATATGGCCGACCCGGATGGCGTCGTTGGCCCCGAACGCCGAGGCCGGGATGATCGTCGGGAATCCGGCGAGCAGGCCGAGCCCCCCGACGCCTCGGACGAAATCGCGACGATTGAACGTTCGAGAGTGATCTCCAGGCTGCATGATCCAAATCTCCCCCGCACAGGAATTCTGTTCGACCAGACCGTTGGCCGCATCATAACAGCCATGCGAGGGAGTGCGGAATACGGGAGTGGATTGACGGCCGCGGTCAACCGGCCATCGTGGGGACCGGAGAAGCCTGCTGCGTCCAGGTGGAAACTCCGGAGGCCATCTCGGGGAGGCGGACGCGAAGGGCTTCGAGGCTGTAGTGGCGGTTCCTGGTCACGAGTTCGGCCAGGTTGGCGGGGAGTCCTCCTCTCGCCAGGAGCCGCTCGTTGACGGCGATGGCTTCCGGATAATCGCCGAGATAATGGCAGCACACCGCGTATTCCAGCTCCAGCAGATGATCGGTGATCGCCCGATCGACGAACAGGCGGGTCGGCGAGGGGCGCGGGATCTTCAAGGCCCGTTCGAAGAAGAGCCGGGCCGTGTGGAACTCGCGCGCCCCCTGATAGTGCATGGCGACCCGATAGAGGGGCTCGACGCGGTCGGGCATGAATTCGAACGCGGCGAGGTGCGAGGCCATCACCTCGGGCCAGGGCTTGCCCAGTCGCTCTTCGGCCAGGGCGATCTGATAGCGCGAATACCACAATTCCTCGGCCCAGCCCCCCATGCCGAGCCGTCGCCGATAGTGGCGCAGGGCGAGCTCGTGGTCCCCCGCGTCGCGGTAGCTCTGCGCGAGGTAGAACACGTAGCGGGTATTGTCCGGCTCGTCGATCAGGGCCTTCTCGAGCACCACGGCGTCGCGGCGGTAGGTCATCGGGTCTCGGGCGCGAGACCCCTCGTGATGGACGAGGGTGTGGAAGCCCTGGAGCATCGCCTCGGTTCGCGCCTCGGGGCAATGGACATACTCGTGGAGCACGCCGGAATAGCGCCAGGGGAGCGCGCTTTTGAGCATCTGACGCCGGTGATAGGCGAGCTGGCCGTAGCGGACGTGGACGTTGTACGAGTCGGCATCGAGCGGGGGCATGACGAAGCCCTCGTCGATGACGAACACCTCGTCGGCGTCGATGATCAGGGTGTAGTCGCAGCGGCCCCGCGAGGCTTCCAGCACCTCGGTCCGGTTGTGGGCGAAGTCGACCCAGGGGCGTTCGAGCAGCGTGCCGGGGATGTCCGCGAGCGCCTCCCGGATGATGTCCTGGGTGCCGTCGGTGGAGCCGGTGTCGGAGATCACCCAGGCGTCGATCAGGGGCCGGGCCGAGGCCAGGCAGCGGCGGATCACATGAGCCTCGTTCTTGACGATCATGTTCAGGCAGACGGTCTGGCCACGCGCGTTCATCATGTCGCTCCTCTGGGGCGTTTCATCCTCTGAAAAGATCCGGACGACGGAGGGCCTGGGGCGTCCGTCAATCCGGACTCTACGACATGGCGCGGCGAGATGCGTGCGATCGGTCGAAGTTCCGTCGTTTCTTGTACTTCGCGCGTGCATCCGGCAGATTGTTGAGACCCGGAGCCATGCCGAAGCTCCGCCCCATCAAGAAATCGAGGGACCCGCGATGACTCGCCGACTCGCCAATCTCCGGATCGTTCTCGTCGGATTCACTTTGTTCACAGGTTGCATGATTCCGGCGAACGGACAGACCGCCGCCCCCGGCCCCAAGCCCGCGCCCCCTGCCCCGCGCGATCGCTTCGCGGCGACCTACGAGCATGGGACGCTCGAAAGGCTGACGGTCGAAGGGCGAGACGCCTATCTGATCCGCCCCGGGGGGGCCGTCGACGGCGCCCGGCGTTGGGTCTGGATCGCCCCGTTCTGGCTCGGGATCGACAACGGAGCGGGGAAGGTGGAGCACCGCTATTATGTCGAGGGGCTCTTGGCGAAGGGGTTTCACGTCGCCGGGATCGACGTGGGCACGTCGTGCGGCAGCCCGGCCTCGGCGAAGGTCAACCAGGCGTTTTACGAGCGATTGACGGGGGAATACAAGCTCAACCGCAAGGCGAGGCTCATCGGCCAGAGCAACGGCGGCCTGATCGCCTACGCCTGGGCGTTCCGGCATCCGGAGTCGGTCGACCGAATCTTCGGGATCTATCCGGCGACCGATTTCCGCACCTGGCCGGGGCTCGACAAGGTGATCGCGTTCCCGCCGGCCGGATTGGGATATCACCTCTCGCTCGACGAGCTGACGCGCCGCGCCGCCGAGTTCAACCCGATCGACAACCTCGCGCCGCTGGCGAAGCACGGCGTGAAGATCCTCCACGTCCATGGAGACAAGGATGTCGTCGTCCCCGCCGGCCCCAATTCCGAAACCTTGCTCGCCCGTTACAAGGCCCTCGGCGGCCGGGCCGAGCTGATCGCCGTCCCTGGGATCGGCCATCAGGCGGTCAATGCCTTTTATGAGTGCCGGCCCGCCCTCGACTTCCTGCTGGCGGATTAAAGCCGATGTCGCCCATCGATGCGTCCGCGGGCCGAAATGCCGGCCCGCCTCGCGACGGCCGAACATGCGTTGCTCTCGCAATGAAAGGTCCCATTCTTAAAAAAACATGACAGGATTGTGCAACTCCGTCAACTTCATGTTCTAGGTTGCCCTTAGTGTCCACAGCTTGACATCCTCCCAGGAGCAACTGTCGTGAAAAAGAGACGGAACCGGAAGTTCTACGCCCAGATCCAGGATTCCCTCGAGCAGAGACTCGTCCTGAGCAGCGGGATCGGCTCGCCGAAGTCGGCCATCATTGCGGCGCCGCTCGCGCATATGGCGAAGGCCCATCCGAAGGCCCACATGGCCGCCCCCCATGCGACGAACGTTCACACGTCGGCCAAATTGGTCAAGAAGGGGGTGAAGAACCCCTCGGCGGTGATCCTCGCGACCTCGAACAACGCGGGGTTGATCCAGTATTCGGGCTACATCCGATCCGTCGGGAACAAGGTCCTGAATCTCCAGTTCAAGATTTATAGCCAGGCGAACGGCGGCACCGTCCTGTTCCAGGAGACGCAGTCGGTCCGGGTGACGAACCACCGGTTCTCGGTGCTGCTGGGCAGCGCGACTCCGGGCGGGGTGCCCTCCTCGGTCTTCGCCAACCGCTCGACGATCTCGATTTCCTTCGCCCGGGTGGCCAAGCCGGCCGTGGCGCTGGCGCCCCGGACCGTGATCGCCTCGCCGACCACCAGCTTCGAGCAGGCGGTGAAGAACATCAGCGGCCCGACAGGCCCGCAAGGCCCGCAGGGTGACACCGGGGCGACCGGTGCCACCGGCACCGATGGGAATGACGGGGCCACGGGCGCCACCGGAGCCGATGGCGCCACGGGGGCGACCGGTGCCACAGGCGCGACGGGTGCCACCGGACCCGGCGTGGGTGCCACGGGAGCGACCGGTGCCACGGGGGCGACCGGAGCCACGGGTGCGACGGGCGAGATGGGTCCGATCGGGCAGACCGGCGCCGATGGCGCGACGGGTGCCACCGGTGCCACGGGCGAGACAGGCCCCACCG
>CALKTZ010000798.1 GCA_937997355.1 uncultured Planctomycetales bacterium
CGCAGACCCCGCCACGCGTTGGGTCGTCGTCATCGCCCCGCATGTCGACGGCAATCGGACTTTCAGCCCGGTCGTTCGCGACCTGATCGGCAAACATGAGCCGATCATTTCCATCCCCCCGCACCCCGATAAGCGTCAGTTGCAGCTCAGGATCTACGACCGCAACCCTCGGACGACGCCGATCGCGAAGGTCGCGGACGCCAACAAATAAGCGACGCCGCGGACCCATTGAAGAGATATTACGGCCTCGCAACGGGGCTCATTCGGGGAAGGCCATCGAAGCCGAGTCAGCAATGGCGATGCCGCGCCTGCACCGAAATCTGATTCACCGATTCTCTACGATATTCTCCATTCCTCCTTTACAATTTTTTACGCACGACGAAGGAGTTCGTCCCTAAAATACCTTGCATCAAGAGCTTGGCCTATTTCTGGCCGGCGGCCGGTCGAGACCCGGCGGATCATTCGCATCGCAGCCGGAGCACGTTCATGCCCGAGTGGCTTCATTCTTCCTTGGCGAATGGATCGGATCCGAACCCGGGAATCCTCGCGTGGCGGATCGGCTCGGCCCTCGTGCTCGGGCTGGCGGTCGCGGGGATTTATCGATGGGCCAGGCGCGGGGAAGCGGTCCAGGCGACGTTCCTGACGTCGCTGATCTTGCTTTCGACCTTGATCGCGATGGTTACTCAGGTCGTCGGGGATAATGTCGCGAGGGCGTTCAGCCTGGTGGGGGCGCTGTCGGTCGTCCGCTTCCGGACGGTCGTGAAGGATACGCAGGACACGGCCTTCGTCATCTTCGCCGTCGTCGTGGGGATGGCCGCGGGGGCCAATCATCTGACCGTGGGGATCGTCGGGCTCGGAATCATCGCCGTCGCCGGCCTCTTCCTCTGGACGGGACTGCGTCCCGATCCCTGGGCCGACTCGGAGAACACCCTCTCGGTTCGAATCGACCTCGTGAAGAACGCACAGGGGGAGATCGAACGCATCCTCACGGAAAATGCCCATCGGTTTCACCTGACCTCGGCGGAAACGTCGAGGCAAGGGGCCTCCCTGGACCTCAACTACGCCATCCGTCTTCGAGCGGGCGCGATGCCGACGTTGATCGTCCGCCAATTGTTTGCGATCGATGGGGTGCAGAGCGTCGGCCTCCACGGCGACGAGAAGTGATCGGTGGGGGTAAGGCGGGTTGAGATTACTCCATCCCCGGCTCGGGAGCCTTGCGCCCGGCCTTGGTCTGGCCTCGTCGGCGCTTGGCATCGAGCCGGCGCAGTTTCGAGCCCGCCGTGGGTCGGGTTGGCCGGCGGATCTCGGGGCGTTCGCTCGCCTTCTGGATCATCTCGACAAGCCGCTCGACGGCTTCGCGGCGGTTCGCCTCCTGCGTCCGGAATTTCTGCGCATGGATCATCAGGATCCCTTCGGTCGAAATCCGCTTGCCGGCGAGCCGAATCAGGCGCTGCCGCACATCGAAAGGAAGGGACGGCGAATTCTGCGCGTCGAATCGGAGCCGGACCGCAGACGACACCTTGTTGACATTCTGACCCCCCGGACCCGAGGCGCGTACAAACTCGAAGGCAAGCTCGTCTTCGCTGATCTGGATCCGGTCGGTGACTTCGATCATGACTTTGCGGGAGTTGGCGTCGAATGAAGTCGGAGTGATGGGGCCGGGCAGGCTTAGGACGATGGCTGCACTTACTGAGTGTACACTCATCCCGGGGGCAGGGCCAGTCTGACATGAGATCCGGTGCCGCCGTCTCCTCTCACCCTGCCGCGAGCCTCACGGCAAACTCCCGCATCGCCCGCCGCCGCGAAGCGGCTTCTCGGGGAGATCGCCCGACCGCATCCAGGATTTCGGCCGGGCCGATCGGGAACCAACCGGATCGGTAGGCGTCCGCGTAGGCACCGGTTGGGAGCAACCGCCGAATCCGGGCCGACTCGCCGTCGAACTCCCAGACCTCGACCGCGCCGATCGCCGCGTAGATCGCCGACCGATCCGCATCAGGGCTCCGCAGGTCGACCTCGATCACCAGGTCGGGGGCCGGGAACTTCGTGATGTCCTTCTCGCCCGCCTCCATCGGCCCCTCGGCCGCCGCGAGCTTCGCCGGATCAAGGTAGAACGCCGAGTCCGCCTCCACCCCCTTCTTCGCCCGCGGGGCCTTCCAGGTCGTCGAGCCCAACTCGATCACCCCGATCCCCGTCGCCTCCCCCAAGGCTACCACCAGGTCCTTCAAGGATCCTCCGAAATCCTCGTGGTAGAAGCTCGGGCTCATGATCTCCAACTCCCCGTCGTCATAAGCCAGCCGGCCCCCTCGTGTCCGGTCGGCCAGTCCTTCGAACGCCTCCCACGAGACTCCTGACATCCGGATGTAGGTGTCAGCATCCCTGATCGCCGTCCTTGTTGTCGTTGCGGTCGACATGATCAACGCTCCTGACTCTGCGGAATCCTCGATCTCATCAGGACTGTTTCTACGGTATAAGACAAAACTCAGGCCATCATGGCTTCAGATCCGACCCCAAATCACGGGCGTAGAGGATGAAGTCGCTCTGGGCTGGAGTTCCCCCCCTTTCCTTGACGGCCGACGCGATCTGCCCTCGGTGGTAACAGCCGTGAGTCAATACCTGCATGAAGATATCCTGGAGCGACGTTCGGCACGGAATGCCCTGGGTATTGTGATAGGCAAACATCGAGTCACCGTCGTTCGCTCGTTCGGTATCGAGGAATTTCTCGTAGGCCGAATGATTCTCTTCGAGCAACCGCTCGCACTCTTCGAGTGTATGCTCATCCCAGGGGAGCGGGCCAGCCTCCCCGGCGAATCGACTCATCCAGAGCCGTTCCGCATTGAGGAGATGAGCGAACAGTTTCAGCGGCCGGTCGATCGAGCCGCTGATCGTTCGAAGCGACGCCGCGACCTGACGATTCGCCCAACCATTATAGGCAACCAGCTTGCGAATGCTCTGGTCCATGAAACCCTCGCGAGAAATCGAGCCTCGAACTTTCGTATCCACGAATGACAACTGAAAGGACCTGCAGGAGTCGATCGAGGTTCATTTTGGAACCTCGCAGAGTCTCCTGGATGAGTTTTTCTCAGAAAAGAAGCTTTTCAGGGACATTCGGATGAGGTTTTAGTGAAAATGTCGAGGATACACCCTTGCTTTGAGAAAAAAAAGAAGCAATGTTAAACGTTGGACAAGGGCGATCAGAATGAATGATGAGGCGTTAATCTCACAATCGCCTCCACAGACCTCGACGAGCAACCTGCCTGCATCTCGCGTCGAGCGGCCTTGGCGGAGCGGGGGATAAGGTCGTGCACCCCAGCCGGAGCCAAGCCGCTCGACGCGGGCCTCCCCCGAGCACCCGCTTGATTCGATTCCCGAGCGGCCCCACGCAGAGGAGAATCCTCGAAATGAACGATCAATCCCTCGCCAACTCCAGGGATGAGAGTTGCCGTTGGAACCTTTGCGTTTCTGTCGCGTTCGTGTTCGCGATGAGCCTGGCGGTTCCCTTGCGTGGGATCGCCGCGGCCGAGTTGACTCCGCAAGGGAGTGTCGAACGAAGTGCCCGGGATCGAGAAAAGCCGGTCAGCTTTCGGAACGATGTCCAGCCGCTGCTCACGAAGCTCGGCTGCAATCAGGGGGCTTGCCATGGCGCCCAGCATGGCAAAGGGGGGTTCAAACTTTCCCTGCTCGGATTCGAGGCGGAGGCCGACCATACCTCGATCGTGAAGAGTGCCGAAGGACGTCGCGTCGCCCCGTTCGCCCCCGAGGAAAGTTTGCTCCTGCTCAAGCCCACGATGGCGGTCGCGCACGGGGGCGGTAAGCGGCTCGAACCGGACTCCGAGGGTTATCAACTCCTCGTTCGTTGGCTGGAGCAGGGGGCGGCCAGGCCGGAGGCCAGCGATCCTCTGATCGTGGGGCTCAGCGTCACCCCCGGCGGATCGACCATGAAACCCGGCCAGGACCAGCGATTCACCGCGATTGCCAGCTTCAATGACGGGTCGACCCGAGACGTGACCGCCGATGCCCGCTTCGACACCCTCAACGAAGCCGTGGCGAACGTCCAGCCGACCGGCCAGGCAAAGATAACCGGCCACGGCGAGACGAATATCATGGTCCGCTATCAGGGGAGGGCGGCCATGGCCAGGTTGACCGTCCCCTATCCCGGAGGGCGAGATTTCGAGTTTTCGCCGAACAACATCATCGACGAGAAGGCGGCGGCCAAATGGCGAGAGCTTGGGCTTGCCCCTTCGCCGCCCTGCTCCGACGCGGAATTCCTCCGCCGCGTGATGCTCGACACAATCGGCACGACCCCGACCCCCGACGAAGTCGAGGCGTTCCTGGAGGATCGCGACCCGTCGAAGCGATCCAGGCTGATCGACCGGCTCTTGCAACGGCCGGAATACGTCGATTACTGGACCTTGAAGTGGGGGGACATCCTCCGCGTCAATTCCACGAAGCTCGGGGCGCAGGGCATGCTCGCCTTCAACCTCTGGCTCAAGGGGGCTTTCCGCGCCAACATGCCCTTCAACAAGATGGTCGATGAGCTGGTGACGGCGCAGGGGTCGATCTACAGCAACGGTCCGGCAAACTACTTCCGGGTCGCGAGCAAACCCGACGACCTGGCCGAGACGACCGCGCAGGTGTTCATGGGAGTCCGGCTCCAGTGCGCGAAATGCCATCATCACCCCTTCGAAGCGTACGGACAGGATGACTATTACGGGCTCGCCGCCTACTTCGCCCGGGTGCGGGTCAAATCGAGCGACGAGTTCGGCCTCTTCGGCGGCGAGCAGGTGGTTTTCGCTTACAAGTCGGGGGAGGTCCGTCAGCCGAGGAGCGGCAAGACGATGGCCCCCCGGCCGCTCAACG
>CALKTZ010000799.1 GCA_937997355.1 uncultured Planctomycetales bacterium
ACAGATCCTCCCCCCCGCTCAACACGTACGAAGCCCCGCGGCACCCAGGACAAAACTCCGCCGAGACCTACGACCGAAGGTCTCCGGAACCTCGCAATCGCACTGCTACGCGGATCGATCAACGGGCCGAGCGGTCGAGCTTCGGGCCGATCTTCGTGACGACCAGGCAATAGAACAGCGTCAGGAGATAGAGGCGAGACTGCGAGAAGACCTTGAACTTCGAGGTGCCGGCGGCCCGGTCGCGCCACGACGTGGGGACCACGGCGTACTTCGGGTCCTGGGCGACGGCCTTGAGCGACATCTCGATCGCCAGGTTGAACTGCCCGGAAACCAGCGGCTTCATGCCGTCGACGATCGCCCGGCGATAGCATTTGAACGGGTTGGTGAAGTCGTTGTAGCGCTGCCAGAAGAGCAGCCCCATGAGCCGGTTCCCCAGCCGGTTGATCATCAGCTTGAAGGCGGGATATCCCTCGACCACCGCCCCCTTCACGAACCGGGAGCCGAAGGCGCAGTCGTAGCCTTCCTCGATCTTGCGATAGTAGGCGATCAGGTCCTGCGGGCTGTCGCAGCCGTCGGCCATCACCACGGCCACCACATCCCCGTTGTAGTGATCGAGGCCGAGGCGGACCGCATGCCCCAGGCCGTGCTTCCCCGCATTGTTGATGTGCCGGAGGGTCGGATGGATCTTCTCCAGCTCGATCAGCTTCCGCTCGGTCCCGTCCGAGCTGCCGTCGTTGACGACCAGCAGCTCGTGGGGGATGTTCGCCTCCTCCAGCGCCCTGGCCAACGTCCCGAGCGATTTCTCCAGGACCTCTTCTTCGTTGTAGGCGGGCAGGACGACGGACAGCAGCATGATCGGGGTATCCGGGTCGGCTGGGATGGGATGAAACGCGGGAACTCGATCGGTCGGAGGAGTTATTTGAGGACGTCGCCGTAGCAATCGAGGACGCGGTCGACCGCCTCGGCCACGCGGGCCGCCGGATCGTCGGGGCGTCGCATCTCCAGGGAGATCCAGTTCCCATAGCCGATCGACTTCAATGCCTCGCCGACTCGCTTGTGATCGATGGTCGGATTGCTCAGGTCGGCCAGTTGGGGCTCGCTGACGTGGAAGTGGCGGATCATCCCGTCGCAGGTGAGCACGGCCTCGGCCGGGTCGTCCCCCCCCATGTGGATGCAGGCGGTGTCGAGATGGAGGCCGAAGCCCGGCGTGTCGACGGCCTGGACCAGCCGGGCGGCTTCCTTCCAGGAGGTCGCGAAGTTGCTGCCGTAGGCGTCGGGGAGGGGCTCCAGGCAGAGCCAGGTATCATGCCGGGCGCAGATCCGGCCGGCCTCGCGGAAGAACTCGGCCGCGATCTCGAAGGCCACATCGGGGGAGCGGTCGCCGCGATCCCGGTTGCGCGGCGAGCCGAAGACGAGCGCCCTGGCCCCGAGCGCCCCCGCCAGGCGGGCCACCAACGCCAGATGGTCGAGCGTCTCGGCCCGGATCGGGTCGGAGGCCGCCGCGAAGATGCTGAGGTCGGGCTTGCCGAACAGGATCGCCTGCATCGACGGCACGGCGAACCCCAGGGCCTCGAAGTCGCGGCGGGCCGATTCCGCCGAGGCCGCATCGGCACCAGCCCAATCGGGCCAGAGCTTGGTGGGGGCCACCTCGATCCCGCCGACGCCCCGGTCTCGAAGGATCGGGATGATGGCGTCCTGCTCCTCCGGATTCCAGGCGATGTTGGAGACGGCCAGCTTCATCGAATCTCTCCCCGGCGATAGCCTTCGATGAAGATGCCCAGGCGTCGCATCACCTCATGAACCGTCCAGAGATAGCCGTCCGCCCCGCCGAAGAGGCTGGAATATTTGGTCTTGAAGTCGTAATGCGAGGCCGCGCCGGCGTCGGTGCCGGCCGCCGATTTCGCCTCGGGGAAGTAGCGGTCGATGATCTGCTCGCTGGTCACCGGCGCGGGGAACAGGTGGACGATCGGCAGGCGATGCCGCATCGCCGTTTCGATGTTCTCCCAGAGGGCGGCCAGGTCATAATACTGGAAGCTGCTGGCCGGGTTGATCTTCTCGACCTGGTTGTTGTTGAGCAGGTCGTAGATGACGTTCTTCTTCAGCCCGTGCCCGAACAGCGAGGGGAGCCGGACGATCGTCAGGCTCGGGAACTGCTCTCGCAAGACCCCTTCCAGGTAGAACCGATTCGCCCCGTAGGCATGGTTCTCGTGGCCGGCGGGGTCGAAATCTTCGTCGACGCGCGGGAACTGCTGCGGCAAAACGTCGATCGTGGAGATCAGGACGGCCTGGCGGGCCGTCACCCCCTTGAGGGACTCGATCAGCCGGTCGATCCCCTCGCGGTCTTCCTCGGGGTGGAGGTTGGCCCACCATCGCTTCGCCTGGGTCGCGGAGAGGACCAGCAGGTCGAAGGACTTGCCCGCGATCTCGCCGATATTCTTGGTGTTGTAGAGCGCATCGAACCGATGCTGGCGCTCGATGTTGCCGCCGACGAAGCCCGAGTGCCCGACGAGGGCGGATACGTGTGCCATGGTGCCAGCTTTCATAAATAATCGCGTTCGCGCCGGGTCGGGAGATCGCACGTGTTTCACGGTGATGTCAACATCGTTGAGCCGGAGCGAAAATAGGGACCGGCTCGAAGCGGAGCGCCGTGCCTGTCCCTTTTTTCGCGCGATGGCACTTTCACCGATGGAACTTCAAGAAACTTCCCCCCTCGGAGGGGGGATACAGGGGGGTTCTTCGATGCGGGGCCATTGCCGGATACTCCCCCCGTGGCCCCCCTCCACGAGGGGGGCGGATGGTATCGGAGACCTTCGGTCGTGAGTTTCGGCGGAGTCGTGAGACCCGCGCCGAACAGGAATACGCAACGACTCTGCTCATCGCGAAACACGCGCGGTCGCCCCATGGCACCCAATTTCAGGCTTTCACGTTCGTTTCGGTTCATCGTTCGATGCGGACTTCGTCCGGCGAGGGCTCGGCCGCGGCCGAGTCGGACACGATATTGTAGCGATCCTTGTCGACCAGCAGCACGGAGCTGATCCGCTCCTCCTGCACGTAGTAGAACGGCCGGTCGCGCAGCCGCTCCAAAATCCGCCCGACGTATTCGCTCAGGATGGCGATCATCATCGTCAGGAGCAGGAATTGCCCCGCGCTCTGGAGGGACATGGAGGTCCACCCCTTGGTGACCTCGCTCTTGAAGAAGTAGATCAGGGCGATGAGCACCACGTAGGCGATGTTCAAGATCCCCGCGGTCACGCAGGTCCAGGTGACCATCCGGAGCGGGTGCCGCGAATTCTCGATGATCAGGTCGATGCCGACGCTCATCGCCTCGAACAGGCTGCGGCGATGCCGCTTTCGGCCTCGATATTTCGGCGTGTAGACGAACTCCTGATGCTCGTAGCCGACATAAGAGCTGAAGAGGCGGAGATAGCGGTAGCTGTCCTTGATCTGGATGAGGGCGTTGAGCGCCTTGCGGCTCAGGCAGCGCAACTGCGTCGAATCCTTGGGGAGCCTCATCTCCAGGAAGCGTTCGCAATACCAGTGGAACAGCCGGGTCCCGGTGCCGTAGATCAATCCCTTGGGGGCCGGATCGGCGTTGACCCCGAACACGACGTCCACCCCGCCGATCGATCGCTCCACCAGCGACGGGATCAGGGCGGGGGGGTCCATGAAGGGGAGCATCACCACCACGTAATCGCCGATCACCGACTCCAGCCCGGCGGAGATGGCCAGCTCCTCGCCGAACTGGCGGGAGAGCCGCACGAGGCGAATCCCCTCATACTTCCCGAGCAATTTCTGGATCACGTCCGGCGTGCCGTCCTGCGAGCCGTCGTCGATCAGCAGCAGCTCATAATTCTTGAAGTTGTCCTTGAGGATGGGGATGGTTTCCGCGATAAACGCCTCGACGATGGCCGAGTCGTCTCGCACCGGCGCCACGACGGAGACGAAACAATCTTGGATCATCGCGCCGCACCCTCCGCGCCCAGGAATTCGCCGATATAGCTCTGGATGTCAAACACGTTATCGATCTTACCTCCGAGAATGCAGATGATATTGGGCACATCGTCGACGGGCCGGAAGAGGATCGGCCGGCTGTCGTCGACCTCGCTCCGGGGGAGCACGGTCTTGATCTCCCAGAGCGACTCGACATAACGCGCGTCGGCCAGCGAGGGGATGTAGCGGATCCCGTCCTTGATCATGTGCTCGTAGTGCGAGGCGGGCCGATGGGATGCGAAGTGCTTCCGCGCGTCGAGGTAGCCCCCGTCCCGGGTATCCAGCCAGGAATGGTGCGGGGTGTATCGCACGTGGTGGAGCGAATGCAGGTTGCGATCGGGGAACGGCATCGTCGCGAAGAAGGGGCCGTCCATGATCGTGATCCCCATCCCCTTCAGGGGCTCCTTGACGTCGATCAGGGCCATCTCGGCGAATTCGTGCTTCATCGGGATGAGGGGGAGCCCCGACCGCCACAAGACTCCGTTGATGTGGGAATAGCTGCAATTGAAGACGTAGCGGGCCTCGATCGTGTCGGTCGCCCCTTCGTGCTCGACGGTCAGCCGCAGGCTCCGGCCCGCCGGCCGGGCGGTTTCCAGGGAGGACCGTAGCTGGAATTCCACGTCGTTGGCGACGAGCTGCGCCTTGATGAGATCCTTCAGCTTGGCCGAGTTGAAGGCATATTCCAGGACGGTGAACGTCTCCTCGATGTGGAACGGGTTAAGGAGGGCCTTCACCCGAGACGGGGCCGGCCCCACCGGCGCACCGATGCGGTCGCAGAATTGCTTGAACTGCCGGGCGTTGACCTTCGAAAAGGTCCGCGCGATCGCGTAATACTTCTCGAACTCGGAGACCACGGCCCCGCCGTATTCGTCGACGAATCGCGTGAAATTGAGCCGCGAACGGAGCGAGGTCAGGATGCTTCGGGGATAATGATACCCCTGATGGACGCGGGCCTGGTTCACGTAGGAAGCCCGCTGCATCAGGTCCTTCTCCTGCTCCAGGATCAGGACCCGGTCGAAGTAACGGCGCAGCTCCCTGCCGACCACGCTGCCGTAAAATCCGCCGCCGATGACAACCGCGTCGTAGGTTTGGAACCGCAACCAATCGTTCCCTAAATCGAGGTATCCGAGGATGCGTCGAGGGTGTGGCCTTCGCTCGCCGATTCATCCTCGGTTTTCAACAAATGATTGATGCGTGCCGAGAATCGCCTCACTCTTCGACTCGATCATCCCGGGTCTTTTTCATCTTCGCGTGAGAGGGGCGTTGCAACGAAGCGATTCCGTTGGAGGAGGGATTTGCGATCGGGGGATTCCGTCGATCGCCGATCAGTCAACGGCCCGCGCCGCGGGCCTTCCGAGACGTTCCAAGGCCGATCATTTTAGCGAGACCAAGCTATCCGATAAAATTCATCGCCAATTTTGAAGCCAAAATATGCTTTCGCGACCCACGGAGGAAGCTCCTTCGGGCCAACCGAAGCACGCTGAATAATCTATAGTACATTGTCATGATCGTGCAAGCGGATCGGAAAGCCGGTCGACCTTTCGCAACAAGGGATTCGCCTCGACCGAAGTCCCCCGATCGATCCGAAACGGCCGAGAACCCCGACGCGGCCCGGCCCGACTTGTCGTCTCGCGGAGAACCAACTACAATCCTTATCTACAAACGACCATGGCCTTTCGGGCGCGAAAGCAGGGCCCGCGTCGATGGCCGTGACCCGCGTCGGCCCTTGTTTTGGAGCGGCCGGCCGCTCATCCCCGGATGAGGTCAATTCCCGCCCAGGCTTCGATCGAGCCCCCCCATCCCCGGGCGATCACCCCATTTGAGGTTTATGCTCACGATGAGTCTCACGGACTCCGGATCAGACCACGGTTCCAGTTGGCTCAGCGATCGTTGGCCGGTCATCCTGCTGAGCGTCTGCTGGGCCGTCGTCGCCTATTGGATCAATCCCGAGCGGAACGTCCCCCTCAACGACGACTGGTCGTATGCCCTGTCGGTCGAGGCGTTGCTCCGGACGCACACGCTCAGGCTGACCGACTGGCAATCGGCCACGCTGGTGGTCCAGCTCTTCTGGGGGGCGCTCTTCTGCCTATTCTTCGGGTTCTCGATCACGGTCCTGCACCTCTCGACCCTGACGCTGAGCGTCGCCGGGATTTTCGGGCTCCACGGCCTGCTGCGCCATCTCGGCGGCGATCGCCGGGTCGCCACGCTCGGCGCGGCCGTCCTGGCCTTCAACCCCTACTATATCCATCTTTCCCACAGCTTCATGACCGACATCGCCGGCCTGACGCTCATGGTCTGGTCGATGCTGCTCCTGCTCCGCGGGCTCGACTCCGACCGCAACGGCGAGATCGCGGCGGGGCTGATCGTGGCGCTCTTGGCCACCTTCGTGCGCCAACTGGGCCTGATGGTCTTCATCGCCTTCGCCGTCGCCTATCCGATCCGCCGGGGATTCGACCGGCGATGGCTCCTGCTGGCGGTCCTGCCGACGATCCTCGCGGCCGGCGCGCTCTCGGCCTTCGAGCGGTTCCTGATCCACATCGGCGAGCTGCCGGGGCTCTATCACGCGAAATCCAAGGACGTCAAGGCGGTCATCGGCGACCTGCTCCACTTCCGCCTCGGCGCGTTGCGCAACCCGATATACGTGACGTTTCAGCTCCTGATCTATGTCGGCCTGGCCTGCCTGCCGTTTTCCTTGATGATGGTCTCGTCCGCCCTCGGACGGTTCACCCCGAGCGGACGCAAGCTCGCCCTGGGGGGAGTGATCGCGTTCACCGTGGCACTCACGTTCGGCCTCTCGCTCGTCGGCAAGATCATGCCGATCGCTTCGAACCTGCTGAACGACCCCGGCCTGGGACTCCGCTCGCTCCCCGGCATCCTCCCCCCCGCGCCCCGCGCATACTGGATGGTCTGGACGGCCCTCGCGGTCCTGGGGATGTCCCTTACACTGCCGATCCTCTTCGCCTACGCCCGTGATTTGTGGCTCAGGCGCGCCGAGATCACGCAACCCGAGTCGGAACAGGAAGCCGAGGGGCGGTTCCAGCTTTGGCATCTCGTCTTCCTGGCGATCGTCACGGTACTTTGCTACGGCCCGATGGCCTTCTCCTACGCCCCGTTCTTCGACCGCTATACCCTCGTCTTCCTGCCGTTGCTGCTGGCGATCCTGGTTTCGCTCGGCGCGGGGCGGCCGGCCTGCATGTCGTTTCCTTGCGGCTGGATGGGGCTGGCGATCCTGCTCGCCTTCGCGGGCTTCGGTATCGTCGCGACGCGCGACTACCTGGCCTGGAACCAGATCCGCTGGGAGGCGGCCGAGCGATTCCAGAAGGAGCGCGGGCTGGCCCCCGAGGAGATCGACGCGGGGTTCGAATACAACAACTTCCACGCCAGCCGCGCGCGAATCCAGGGGGAATGGATTCACAAGCCGGGGGACGACGGGCTGGTCAATCGCTCATCGCTCAGGAACCGCCTGGCATTCCAGCCCCTCCCGGATCACGAGATCGTGTCCGAGGTGGAATGCCATCCCTGGCTGCCGTTCGGCATCAAACGGATCTACCTGCTCACCAGGAAGGCCGACACCTCGGCCTCGCCGAAACCGGAACCTTCGGCCCCGGCAGCGGCCGAGGGACGTTGAGGGAGCCGGGCAGGGGATGATCCGTGCCGTCAATGACCGTCCGTCGCCCCGGTCTTGGCCGAAGCCGAGGCCCGGACGGCGGCGGCTTCGAGGGTTTCGTCGGGCGCCAGCTTGCGGATGCCGATGTCCCGGTAGGAGATTTCGCTGGCCTCGAATTCGATCAGGATGCGCCCTCCGGTGAGGGGAATCCAGCGGTTGGGATCATTCGGGTCTTGCTGGCGGATCTTGGTCCCCCGGCTGACGACATGGCCGTTGACCATCTGCAAGGCGGAATCCCCCTTGCAGATCAGGTCGAGCCGATTCCAGCCGTCCCGCTCGAAGTTCTCCCCCTTGCGGGTGTAGCTCACCCCCTTGCCGGTGGTTTCGTAGGGGACGCCCCCCCTCTCGGGGGCCAGGTATTCCTGCCACTCCTCGGTTTTGGTGGCGGGGTCGACGGTGGTGTCCAGCTTGATCGCCCCGACCGTCATGAGGTCCCCCACGCCGTTCAGTTCGAGCTGGAACTGCATCGCCTGGGGCCACACGACGTCCTTGGCAACGTGATGGTAGTAGATCCCGGCGTCGGGCTTGTAGAGGTATCGCGGCTTGAACTGCTTCTTGCCCCAGCGATAGTGCAACTGGAACTGATAGTCGGAGTACGACTCCCTGGTGCCGATGTACCCCATCACCACCTCGGCGCCGTTGCGGGCATCCTTGTAGGCGTGGAGGATTCCGTCATCGATCGTGACGACCTTCTCGGGGTCGCTGTCCCGGCCGTACTTCTGGAGGAAGAGATACCAGCCGTCGAGGTTCTTGCCGTTGAACAGCGGGCGCAGCTCGGTCCTGGAAGTGCCGACGTCTTTGACGGCTTCGGGGGCCGTTTGCGCGGCCGGCTCCGCCCCCAATGCCATCCCATTCGCGCCGATCGCGAGAGAAAGGGCCGAGGCGCGAAGCCCCCGGATCCATCGACCGACGATCGTCGTGCTGCCTTCTCGATTGCTCATGCTGGTTCCGTTTGCTGCGAGGCCAGGGCGGGGGAGTTGATCCCCCCGTCGTTTCGATTTCGTGACTTATTTTGGGGCGGGTGCGGCGGCCGGGGGCTGATCGGCGGGCTTGCCGCCCAGGTGCGCCCAATCCATCTTCTTGAAGAAGT
>CALKTZ010000800.1 GCA_937997355.1 uncultured Planctomycetales bacterium
GGGGACAGGCACGGCGCTCCGCTTCGAGCCAGTCCCCATTTCCGCTCCGGCCTCGACGGATCGCTCATCCCTTGGTCTTCGGCTGATAGGCCAGCCAGAGGGCCTTGAAGTAGCGGAGGACGCGGTCGGGGTCGGTGCTGGCGGGGATCTCGGCGAGGGTGAACCCGCCGTAGTTCTGCATGGCGAGCGAGGCGAAGAGCTCGCGCCAGGGGTAGGCGGCATCGGTCAGGTCGCGCAGATGGACCTCGCGGATCGTCTTGCCGAGTCGCTTGAAGGGCTCGCGGATCGAGCCGTCGACCACCTCGCCGGGGTTGGAGTTCCAGCAGGTGAAGACATTCGGGTGATTCGTATATTCCATGATCTTGGCGAAGTTCTTGGGGTCTTGCGTGACCGACCCGTGGACCTCGACCCGGATCTCGACCCCGAACCCCTGCGCGAAGGTGCCGACCTCCTGGAGCGCCTTGGCGATCTGCCGGAGCGTAGCGTCCAGGTCGGCCCCCTTGGGGAGTCCGTTGGGGCGTACCTTCACGCCGGGGGAGCCGACGTCGTGCGCCAGCTCGATGTACGCCTTGGTCTCCTCGATGTTCTTGCGGACGACGGCCGGGTCGGCCGCCTGATATTCGAAGGCGCTGCCGAGGCCGGCGAGGTCGACGGGCGAGTCGTCGAACCGCTTCCGCACCTCCTCCCGCTGGGCCTTGGAGAGGTTGACTTCTACCTTGTGCGCGTGGGTGGTCCGAAGCTCCACCCCTTGATACCCCAGGGCTTCCAGCTTCGAGATGATCGTGGGGAGGTCCCAATCCTTGGCGATGTTATAGGTGACGATGCCGAGCTGCATGGCGCGCGATTCCCTGGGACGAGGTGGGAGAAGGTCCGACGAGACTCCATTCTCCACGTTATCCGCGCGAGATCAATTCCTTGATCAGCTCGCCATTGGAACCGATCGACGTCGGCCTGCCGGAGAGGTCGGCGAAGGTGGTCTCGGGGTGAATCCCGAGCTGATGATAGAGCGTGACCAGGAAATCCTGCGGGCGGATCGGCCGGTCCCGGGGGACCTCGCCTCGCGAGTTCGACGAGCCGATCACCTGCCCCGCCGGGAAGCCTCCCCCGGCGACGAGCACGCTCATCACGTTCCCCCAGTGGTCGCGGCCGGGGACCGGGTCGGAACCGGGGACGCCCGTCGTGTTCATGCGCGGGGTGCGGCCAAATTCCCCCATCACGATGACGGCCGTCGATTCGAGCATGCCGCGATCCGCCAGGTCTTCGATCAGGCTGGAGATCGCCTTGTCGATGATCGGCAGCACGCGTTTCATGCCGGCGTCGAGGCTCGAATGGAAATCCCAGCCGTCGAACGTCAGGGTGACGAACCGCACGCCGGATTCGACGAGCCGACGCGCCATGAGGGCGCTCTGGCCCCATCGATGTCGCCCGTAACGCTCGCGCAGCCGGGGGTCTTCCTTGCGGATATCGAACGCCTTCTGGGCGTCGGAACCCAGCACCAGCTCGAACGCCTGCTGATCGAAGCGGTCGAGCCCCTCCATGATCCCGGAGGAGTCGACGTCGCGCCGGGCCTTGTCGAACGCGCCGAGCAGGGTCCGCCGATCCGAAACCCTCGACGCGTCGATGCCCGACGGCAGCGCGAGATTCTGGACCTGGTAGGTATCGAGGTTCGGGTCGCCGTCGGCGTTGAACGGATTCTGCGTGATGCCGAGATACGCCCCGCCGTGGTAGCCGGGGATCAGGCCGACGGAGTGGGTGTTCGGCAGGCCGACATAGGCGGGGATGCCCGGCTTCCTGGGGCCGAGGAGCTTGGTGATGATCGAGCCGGCCGAGGGGTTGCGCGCGGGGAGGTCGTTGCCGTTCGGGCCGCCGTAGCCGGTGAGCATCCAGTGCGCGCCGGTGAAGTGATCGCCGTTGTTGTGATACACGGAGCGGATCAGGGTCATCCTGTCCATCATCCGCGCGTGATACGGCAAGAGCTCCGAGATCACGATCCCCGGGACCTTGGTTTCCATCGCGGCGAGCGGGCCGCGAAACTCGGCCGGCGCATCGGGCTTGGGGTCGTAGGTTTCGTGCTGGGGCGGTCCGCCGTCGAGCCAGACCAGGATCACCGATCGATCGCCGGGGCCGGGATGTCCCGCGGCCGCCGCCTCGGCCCGGCTTCGAAGCAGGCCCGAGAGATTCAAGGCCGATACGCCGACCCCCAGGCTCCCCGCCCGGAGGAAGCTCCTGCGAGAGATCCCGTCGCAACGTCGCGACATCGCAGGGTCGATGAAGTCGAGCATGGAGAGGCTCCTCGTCGAGTCGTTGTCGTCGCTGGAGTTTCTTGTCGCTCCCGGCCACCCATGAGAGGCGGGTTCTCGGGCGGCACGATGATCTCTACGTGTTCCTGGCAGTATGCGTTGGCCGAAGGCTCCGTTCGGCGATGCTTTTACCCGGGCGGACCCTCATTTCTTGCGCGGCGCGAGTCTCCCGACCCTGTGAAGACACGTCCCCCCTCTCGGAGGGGGGATACAG
>CALKTZ010000801.1 GCA_937997355.1 uncultured Planctomycetales bacterium
CTCCCTGGCCTCGATTCCATATCGTACAACCCCACATGGAATCGACGTTGGCGCCTCGCCAAATTTTCGTGAGGCGCGCTTCCTCGAAAATCCTGAGCGACCACCCGCAACAGGCCGCTCGTGAAGCGGTTGCGGTGATGCCGATCAGCGATGAAGCGCGTTTCTCCGCCGGCTGGATGAAACTGAGTCATTTGGCCCGCAAGCCGGTCCGGCTCGTCGCCCTGGTTTACCTGGGCATCGTCGCCATCGGCCTGATCTGGGAAGCCTTGGGTTACCTGGGAATCTGGTGGCTCATCCGCGTAGCATCGCCACCATCCCCCCGGACCCGGGAAATCTTCGAGTCATTGCTTGCTGAGATGGATCCTCCTCTCTCCCCCCGCGATCGGCCCGGATTACGCATCTCCGAGCGCGTCGACAGCCCCGTGGTCGTCGCGCTCCTGAGTCCCACAATCTTGCTCCCCGCCCATTTCGACGTCTCGGCGGATGAACCCGATCCGGCGGTGCGCTCCTCCGCCGAAATGTTGCTCAAACTCAGCCTGTTGCACGAGCTTGCTCACGCGGGGCGTCGCGACGCCTCGTTTCGGTTCGTGGGGATGCTCGCCCAATCCATCTGGTTCTTCCTCCCGCAGCTTTGGTGGATCCGCCTTCAAAAACGGCTGGATCAGGAGTTCCTGGCGGACCATCTCGCTTGCCGATCCTACGGCACCTCATCCCAGTATGCGACCTCCCTGCTGGATCTCGCCGCCTCGCGGCCGGCACGAAGCGTCGAGGTTGAACCCCAGCCGTTGGTTGCCAGCAGGGGCATGACTCATCGTCAAGACGTTGTCGACCCCGAGATGAGTACGTCGAGCCTCGCGCATCGATTGCTCATGCTGCTTCACTGCCCCTACCGCCTTGAAGCGCGCGCACCTCGGGGTTGGCTCTGGGGGATGCGATTCGTCGCACTCGCGACGACGATCGCCCTCGCGAACGTGACGGTTCGAATACCCGGAATCGCTTACGGCCACTCGGTCTCCTCGGACTCCCTGGAAGGCGACGACCTGCTCGGCGGCAACGATCAGTTCCAGGTCTCCGAACTGATCATTTCTCCGGTTCGCAAGCCCGATTCCGGTCGGTCCGACTCCTATGTCCTCCCTTACCGCCTCCCCACCCATTTCTCCATGACCGTGGAGGTCCTGGCGAGTCGAAAAAAACTCGCCCAGATTCGCCTGCTCGATCTGCCCCTCGCGGAAGAATCCTGGTCCCCGGCCGATCCCAATGACCATCTCAAGGACCACCTGCCGAGCTCTCAACTTGCCGCGGACGATGATCCGGATCGCGAACACTGGCATCGGATTCGGAACGAACGCAATGATCACGGCACCTTTCTTTCCGTCGATCAGCACGCACTCCCCTGCCCCGCCGATCCCGCCAATGCCTGGCTGAGCGTGGAACCCGCCCTCGGCAAATCCGTCGAACTCCGCAACCTGGTCGTAATCCCCACCTCCTGATCGACGTCGCCTACCATCTCTCGAACGAACTGCCAGAGTGGCAGCCACTCCTGGTCGAGTGACAACCCCCGCGATTTACTCTGCCAAATCCGGCTTTGATTCCCATTCAATCTTCATGCAAGGGCTCGAATTCCGGGCGGTGGGAATTCAATTCATCTCCTGTTCCAGACGGCGTTTAAGTTGCAATCAGATCCGCCGAACGTTGTCTGTCAAACCAATTTGGCATGCTTACTGCAACAAAGGAGAATGCGGGCGAATTTCGAATCGTTCCTTCGTAAGATCAAAGGGTGGAGACGACCGATGAGCGGTTCGCAATGGGACCGACGTTGGGAACCATTCCGCGAGTTGCAGCGCGAGATGGGCCGATTCTTCCAGTCGATCGACCCTTTCACCTCGCTCCGATCGGTCCACGTCTATCCGCCGATCAATCTCTACGATGTGGGGAACCGCTACGAGCTGACGGTGCAACTTCCGGGCTTGGGTCCGGAAGATATCGATCTGACGATGACGGGAGACACCCTCACATTGCGGGGCGAACGGAAGCGGAACGAAGTGATCAAGGAGGACAACTTTCGCCGCCAAGAACGTCCGATGGGACGTTGGACGAGGACCATCTCACTCCCCGAACGAGTGGACATCGGCCGTGTTGCCGCGACGTTCGCCCTGGGAATCCTGACGGTGACCATCCCCAAGGCGGAGAACGTCGAGCCTCGTCAAATCACGGTCACCGCGAGCTAGGTTCCGCCCCCGGTTTCGGCCGATTGTACTGATCGCGTCGTTTGATCGCCTTTTCGATGGCTAGGAGTCGTATCCATGAGCGAGGAGTTACCTCGGATCCGGGTCTCGGTCGGCGGCCCAGCCTCGAACCCGCCCTTGGATTCCGGTTCACAGGAAGGCGAGCCGGAACCTCGGGAAGCATTCACACCTCTGATCGACATCCATGAAGGGACGGAAGGGCTCATTCTCGAGGCCGATCTCCCGGGGTCGAGCCCCGAGAATCTCTTCATCGAGCTGGCCGACAACG
>CALKTZ010000802.1 GCA_937997355.1 uncultured Planctomycetales bacterium
GCGGCCGGGACTCCCAGAAGCGCTCCTTCAGCCAGGGCCAGGATGCGAGCAAGCCGATGATCAGCAAGAGCCCCAAGGCAATCGCGGAATAGGTCCGCCATCCCGGCGACTTCCTCGGCTCAACGTGAGCATCGCCCGAAGGGACGAAAACTGAAACTCCGGATTCGCGTCCATGAGGCGATACGTTCTCAGGTTGATCAGAGTCACCGATGTCTGAAATCGGCTGTGCCTGAGTGGCCGAGGATTTGCGGGGGAGCCGCTGAGACTTGCCGCAATCCGGGCACTGCACGACCTCGGGAGGTGGGTCTCCGGAGACGACGAACGGCGCACGGCATTGAATATAAACCAGACGAAGCTTCATTGTCCGCTCATCTCCCGGCCGGGCTTGTGTTGGGGTCTCGCCGCCTTGAAGCCGGCATGGAATCCATGCGTTGGGGATTCGCGAAATTCGCCCCCTCCTGCAATGGCGAATTCCGTTCCAAATCGGTTGCAATCCGGCCAAGCAGCGGAATCACGTGCCGTTCCAGCAAATCCCCGGTGCGTTGCGAGGAATCCCCCAGGTCGGCCAGCACGTCGATCATGTCGGCGGCCGCTCGAAAGAGCTTGGCGACCACCCAACCGGCAAGAAGCCAGCTTCCCCCCGTCACCACGGCAATCGCCGCCATCACTCGACGCTCGCCCCAGGTGAATTGCGCATCCGAGATCAAATCTCGCGACTGATCCAGAAACAGCCCCAGCCCCACCGCCCAGAGGCCGAAGGACACCAGCGGCGCCATCCTGGACAGGACGTGTCCCGTCCGTCGGAGCGATTGATAGCGGCCCGCGCCGTAAGTGCCTTGCGCCATGAGAACTCACAACTCATCGAGGTAAAGATGGCGGAATTGAACCACTCAAATGATACTACGGCCGATTTGATGATCTGGTTTCCCGCCATCGACCTTCAAGCCGGAAAAACATGGGAAATCGCCCTCGATCAAATCGCCGAACTTTTCATACCCAATCACCGGTGAAGGAGGTAGTACGCCATGTCCGCCCCATCGATCTGGGGATTCTGATAAAATCGCACGGCCTGATATCCCGCCTTGAACGCGTATTGAAAAGCCTCCTTCACGGCAACTCGCCAGGCCTCGGCAAGGTCGGGGTCGTCCTCCCTCAGAGTCTTGATATCGATCGGGATTCGAAGTCTCACCCAGAGAGTTTCAGGCGATCGGGCTCGACGAAGCGGCACGGGCACGTGTCCGGTTGACCGCTCGGTCGGAATCAAATCCGGAAACGGCAATTGCGTGCTTTCGGGCACGAGCAGACGGCGGTCCGGCTCGACGGGCCATTCGGCGATCAGGCGATCGGTCGGGACCCCGGAATTGAGCGGGTCGGTTCGCAGTCCATACATATTCTCGATGAACTGAGAGGAGGTTGCCCCCAGCTTGTTCAGGTTGAACCGAGCATTCCCCGCCTGCAAGGGATCGAAAGCCCAGGCAACCCTGGCAATCCCTTCGTCGCGTGCGAACTGACGCTGGAGCAACTTGATCTGCTTCCCGAGCCCGAGCGACTGAAATTCAGGAATAACTCCGGTGAGTTGGGAATAGAGGCAAATCTGGCGCTTGAGGCGCCCGAGGAATGCGAACGACATTGCGACGGCCGTTCCGTCTTCTTGAAAGGCCCCCAGGACCAATCCTCCGTGATGCTGGGCTCCCACCAGCGTGGCGATGGGGATGAGATAGTTGTCATCCGAGATCCCCCAGGCCCTGCGCTGGGCTTCCTGACAGGCTCGATAGTCGTCGATCGACTCCGCGGGGCGAATCGCGATGCCGTCCTTCAGATCGATTCTCAGGTTGCGTTGCATGGAACACTCCGAGCAGCCCAACGAACGGCCGATCAATCCAGCTCAAGCTTGAGGAGAAGCATGGCGAGGAGCGCGGCACGCCGGCTTAGCGTGTCGATGAGGATATGTTCGTGGTCGGCGTGGGCTCCCGCTCCCAGGGCTCCCAGGCCATCGAGGGTTGGAACGCCGAGCGCCGCCGTGAAGTTGCCGTCGCTCCCCCCGCCGGTGGATGCCTCATTGAGATCGAGGCCAAGCTCCCGGCCGATCTCGCGAGCCTGGCGATAGAGCGCCCGGCTTGCCGTGGTCCGTTCCATGGGGGGACGATTGAAGCCTCCCGTCGTGATGACCCGCGTTCCGGAGATGATCGGCTCCAGCGAGTGCATTGCGGCTTCCAGGCGTGCGGCTTCCGCGAGGGTCGAGGCACGGGCATCGACGCGCGCAAGGGCGAGTGCGGGAACCACGTTGGTCGTGGTTCCTCCCGAGATCACGCCGACATTCGTGGTCGTTCCCACCGTGAGATCGGTCAACGCCTGAATTTTCAGGATCTGATGGGCCAGCTCGACGATCGCGCTGGCCCCGTTCTCGGGATCGACTCCGGCATGAGCAGCCTTCCCTTCGACGAGCACGTCGAATCGGGCCACCCCCTTGCGCGCGGTTTTCAACGAGCCGTCGGCCATGCCGGGCTCCATCACCAGCACATAGGCAGCCTCGATCGCCAGCGACTCGATCAGCCCACGCGATGAAGGGCTGCCGACTTCTTCGTCCGAGGTCAAAAGCACCCAGATCGGCCGTTCCGGCGAGCGGCCCATCCGTTGGAGTTGCTCGATCGCGGCCGTCACCAGCACCAGGCTCGCCTTCATGTCGAAGATGCCGGGCCCGTAGGCTCGTTCTCCTTCCACGCGAAACGGAAGGCGTTCGAGGGTTCCCGCGGGCCAAACGGTGTCGAAATGGCACATGACGAGCGCGGGGCGCAACGATTCGGCCCCCCCGAACCTGGCGAGAATGTGATTGCCGGCGTCGGGGCGTTCATGAATCTCGATCCTGGCGCCGAGTGAGGCCAGTCGTTCGGCGAGGAGCCCTCCTAGCCGATCCAGGGCTTCCTTATCGCCGCTCGGCGTCTCGTGGACGACCCAGGTTCGCAGCTCGTCGAGCATCTCGGCTTGGTTCGCCTCGAATCTTCCAAGGATGTCGCGTTCGCTCATGGCTGGAGTCGTCATCGCCTTCGTTTGAATCGTCAGTTCACGCAACGTATGCCGTTGAATCAGCTCCTCAACGGGCTCGACGCCGAGCCCCGGTCGATCGGACACGCGGACAGCCCCCGACACGGCCAGGATCGGAGGCTCGACGATGTCCTGATGATAGTACTTGTCCGACCCCGACACGTCGCCCGGGAGCGAGAAGCCGGCGAGGCTCGCCACCGCCACGTTCGCCGCCCGGCCGACGCCGAACTCGTGCATGCCGCCGCACCAGACGGGGATCCCTCGTTCGAGGCAGAGATTGTGGATCTTGACCGCCTCTTTCAATCCGCCGACGCGACTGACCTTGATATTGATGATCCGGCAGGCCCCGAGCTCGATCGCCTTCCGCGCATCTTCGGCCGAGTGAATGCTCTCATCGAGGCAGATCGGAGTTTTCAACTCTCTTTGAAGCTTCGCATGATCGATGATGTCGTCGTGCGCCAGCGGCTGTTCGATGAGCAGGAGATCGAAGGCATCGAGCGCCTTGAGCCTGGGAAGATCGTCCGGCGTGTAAGCGGAATTCGCATCGACCTGGAGGAGGATCTCCGGATAGCGCTCGCGGACCTTGCCGACGATCTCCACATCCCAGCCCGGCGCGATCTTCAACTTGATCCGGCGATATCCTTCCTCGAGATGTCTGTCGATCCGGTCATAGAGTCGGCCGAGGTCGGATTCGATTCCCAGGCTCACGCCGGAAGCGATCTCGGTTCGTGTCCCGCCCAGCAGTTGGCCGAGAGATTGGTCGCGGAGCCGGGCCAAGGCGTCCCAGCACGCCATCTCCAATCCCGCCCTGGCGAACCGATTCCCCTTGACCAGACGATAGAAGCCCGTCAACTCGCCGATCGATTGCCAATCGCGCCCAAGGACCGAAGGGACCAGAAAATCCCGCAGGATGTGCCAGCAGGTTTCGGTGGTTTCCGGGCAGTAATAGGGATCGGACGGGCTCGCGCATTCCCCCCAGCCGACCACGCCATCAACGACGACACGGATCAAGATATGGTCGAGATGATCCTTGATGCTGGAGCTTGTCCGGAACGGGTGGATCAGGGGAAGCCGAACAAGCTTGAGGTCAACCCGCTCTATCCGCATCGAAAGGCTCAACTCGTGGCAATGACCGAGGAGATTCCCGGAGACGCTCCGCTCCCAATCTCGCACGATACCGGTTCCGATTCGACCGACAACGCCCAATGATCAAGTTATCGCGAGTGCGAGCGGAAATGTCGAGATCGCGACGAGGATCTTTCGCTCGCGTGACCGCCGCGTTTCGGACGGCCGCCTCCGGGACGTGCAATTGACCGGCATGGCTGGCGCCGTTAGCCTGTTGAGGCAAGCCCGATCAAATCTCTGTCCGCGCGGGAAGAACACGGCGAATTGTCCGCGACTCCTCCGTCATGCGACGAGGAGGAGTCGCGTCCAACGGAAACCACGAGCAAGAGCATGAGCACCGCGAGTTCAAGTTCCCCCAAACGAATCCTCTCCATGGACCAGTTTCGCGGCTACACGGTCGTCGGGATGTTCGTGGTCAATTTCCTCGGCGATCTCGATGCAACCCCGCATATTTTGAAACATCACAGCGATCTCCCGTATCTGAGCTATGCGGATACGATCATGCCCGGTTTCATGTTCGCCGCGGGGTTCTCTTATCGCCTGGTTGCTCTGCGGAAAATCATCGAGATCGGCGCCTCGGCGACGTACCGCAAATTCCTGATGCGCAGCCTTGCGTTGGTGCTGATCTCGCTCGTAATGTACAACTTCGATTCCGAGATCAAGCATTGGAAGGATTTCACCCCCGCCGGGATCTGGAAGTTCGTGGCCGAGCTCCTCAAGGCCAATCTCTGGGAAACCCTCGCGATCATCGGCGTCGTCCAGATCCTCATCATGCCGGTCATCGCCGCCAGCTCGCGAGCCCTGGCCCTGTTCATGGCGGGCTGCCTGATGTTGCACCTGGTCCTCTCCTACTGGTTCAACTTCTCGTTCATGCACGGCCTGCCGAACTGGCTGGATTCCATGATCGGGCTGACGGGAAAGAAAGCCTGGGACGGCGGAACCTTCGGGATTTTGGGATGGGCCGTGCCGATGCTGGTCGGCGCCCTTACTTACGATGTCGTCGCCGCGAAGACCCCTCGGGGGGCGATCAAATCGCTCCTCGGCTGGGGCCTCGCTTTCATGGTCGCGGCTTATGGCCTCAACTGTCTTGCCACCCTGTACGACACGGATCGCGGCAACGAAGTGGAGCTTTCTCAGAAGAAGGAGATCGCGGCATCGCCCGTCTTGCCCCCCTTCTCGAACGCGAAGGGACGGACGATCCCCGAACTCCTCGCGACTCCCCCGTTCGTGATGCCTCCTGATACGAGCGTACGTCCCCTCAATTACTGGACCATGCACAAGCGGTCGGTAAGCTGGCCGTTCGTCCTGTTCGTGTCGGGCTTCTCCCTCGCGCTCTATAGCCTTTTCATCAGCCTCTGCGATGTGCGCGGGCATTCCGTGGGCCTGTTTCAAACGTTCGGCCAGAATGCCCTGGCCGCGTATATCATCCATCATCAGGTTGAGCAGGCGATCCATGCCATCACGCCCAAGGATTCGCCGTTCTGGTGGTGCCTTTGCGGGTTGACGATCTTCTTCGCGATCACCTACCTGTTCGTTCGCTATCTCGAGAAGCACAGATACTTCATCAGGCTCTGAGCGATTCCGCGAGCCGGGTTGTGTCGCATGTGCATGACGGCGACGCGCCCGACCAATCCATGACCCCCGCCTCGTGATTCGCGCAACGAAAAACGACCGGGCCTGGAACGGAGAGTTCCGGGGCCGGTCGTTTGACTTTCACGGAAAGATTTGCGTCTTCCGGGCAAGAGCGGGGTTTTGTCGCTCAACGTCCTCCGGGTACGTCAGAACTGATCCGCACTGATGACCTCGCCGCCGTTTCGGGTTGATAGCGACTGATAGACACCGGGGTTGGTGCCGACCGGGAGGACCGGGATGCAATTGGCGTCCCGCGTCACCTGGAGCGGCTGCCAGGTGCTGATCGTATCCTTGAGGAACTTCACCGAGCCGTCCGCGAATGCGAAATTGGCGCCCCCGGGATGGAAGCTGGAGGCCGTCATCGGGCGGATATCCGCACGGTCACATGTTTTATTGGCGGCGATTGAAACATCCGCCCCCTTCAGATTGATCGGGTAGAAGGTCGTCATGTTGGAGTCGCCGTAGTCGCCGTCGGCCCACCAGCCATCTCCTTCGAACTGGCAATCTCCGTTATTGTTGCAGCCGATCTGGAGCAGCTTGCCCTGGGCGCATTCGCCGAGCAGGATCGTATTGCTGGTTCCGTCGGTGATCCCGCTAATCTTGACCGGCGGTTGACCTCCAACCCCACCCATCCAGACCGGGATGCGATTCCCCGCATTGTCGGTGAACATCCCGTTCATGGCATTCAAGCTGGTGAGGTTGCCGCTCGCACCCGTGAAGGTCCCCATGTTTCCGCGATAGCTGGTGTAGGTGAACCCGACGGTGGTTCCATCCCATCCCGCATCATTTTCGAAGTAGCGAAGGCCCACGACTTGACCGTCGCTGGGGCACCAGAGGGAGTTGATGCCGATGCCTGGGAATGTGCTATTGCGAACCTGCACGGGGCCGAGCGTGATGTTGATCGCGTTGTAGAGAGGCTGCTGTTCCGTGAAATTGAGGATGGCGGCGAATTGCCCCCAGCCGTCGTAATGCCCACTGTAGGAACCATCCAAGTTGAGATAACACTGAATGTTGCGCCCCATGGGGAAGCTGCCGTTGGCGCTCTCATAGTTATGACAGGCCAGGGCGAGCTGCTTGAGGTTGTTGGTGCATTGGATTCGGCGTGCCGCCTCGCGGGCCGACTGCACCGCCGGGAGCAGCAGGGCGATCAGGACGGCGATGATGGCGATCACGACCAGGAGCTCGATCAGCGTGAAGCCCCTGCCACCCTTTCGCAAGGATTTGATCATGGCGACGATGCCTTTCGGATATTGCGAATGAACCGGGAAAGAAGAGGAAGTACGACGCGAGACGGAATGGTTCGCGTCACGGATGAGTAATGATCACTTCTCGGCGGCGGCGGCCTCGGCGGCCTTCCGGGCCTTGGCCCTCTGAGCGTGCAGCTCATGGCGAGAGCCCGGCACGTCGTCTTCCACCGCCTTTTTCCTCCGACTCGAAGGCTTGTGCTTGGCCTCGATGACGGGGGCTCGCACGACGGGCCCCGTGTAGTTGGCATCCGGATCCGATTCGCATCCGCACGCCAACAGGGAAAACACGAAACAGAGCTTGCATCCAAGCATTGCCTTGAATGGTCCACGATTTGGCGACGACATGATTCGACGGCGACTCCCCCTCTCGAAACGGAATCACCAAACTTGAAGCCCGAAGACTTCGGACACCGTTTCAAAAGGCCGAAAAAGTGCGAACGACCGTGAGCGGACGCACGAACCCCGCCCCTCGGCGATCGAACGTGCATGCCAAATGGTCCGAATCAGACCCTGAAAGACGGTCGATCGACCGAGCTTGCACACCCCTGATCGGAGGCATAAAACTCGGGGGAAAACTAACGAATTTTTTAAGTTTAATAAATTAGGATTAATTCCACCATAGTCGAACGACGCACGACTGGCAAGGCCACCAAAGCCGAAGCCTGGAAGAAGCCCCATACTCGATGATGTTTTTTTCCATCATCGAGGACGAAGAGATTGAACTGAATTGTTGGCCCAATCCGGGTCTTTCAATTCATGCACGCCGACGTGCATATTTTTGCTGGTTGCGTTCGCAAAGAAACCGATGCTGTTTCTTCCCTGTGCAAGCCCGCAACACCGTCGGATTCGCAACCGTGGCTTCGCTAGATCGTAGGCGTTCAGCTCGTGTTTCCTTGGGATGAACTCGAGAGCTTGCGCACGCTCAATAGAGGGGACGAACAGACGGAGCACCAAAACTAATACATGAGTACAAACAGAATTTGGCCATTATAAATCGTTAAAGGACCATATAAGACTTCTATTAATAAATCAATAAATAGCTCAGATCACGGATCCCGTCACCAAAGCGTCTTCGGCCGCGTAGCGATGGGAAAATCTTATCGATCGATGTCATCGCGAATGCCGAATTACGTAGAGTCTTTTGGGGGTAAACCTTTCGCGGTAAATTCGCGGTTACTTACTCTGATTCCGCTGATTCTTTTTCAAAAAGCATTTCGCATTCGGACATTTTTTTCTGATATTTCTGGGTCCGAAGTCTCGACCTCGCAATTGATCATCGCAATTCATTGAAATTTTTATCTACGAATTTACTAAAAGATCCAAGGTGTCGCTATTGTTAATTATCCCTTCCAGTCGGTTTATCGAGTTACCAACAAGATGAACGTTCCACGCATTCATTCTCGGGTGTATGCTTTGGTATTTCTTTGTGCGCCTGTGTTCCTCGTGGCTGTCCTCGCGACAACCGGATGCGACTCGGGCGACAATGGCAAGATCGAATACAGTCAGAAGTTCGATCTACCCCCTGGTGTGACAATCAATCCGAATCCCGATTCGAAACCTCCACTGACTTTGAAGCAACGTCGAATGAAGGACACGGAGGAAGCCGAGCAAGAGGCTGCTCGCGCCGCCAAGGGAAAGCGTCGCCGTCCATGAACCGTCTCCGCCGGGCCGTAGACGGCTTCTGCCTCCGAAGTGGGATTGAAGCCCGATCAATTCGTTCGTTTTCACAGTTTTCATTGAGAGCTCCATTGGAGAATTCATTTCATGAATTTATCACGCAAGAAGTTCGGTCGCGGTTTCACGCTGATTGAACTGCTGGTGGTCATCGCAATTATTGCGGTCCTGATCGCCCTGCTGCTCCCCGCGGTCCAGTCGGCCCGCGAGGCCGCACGCCGAATCCAGTGCGTCAACAACCTCAAGCAGCTCGCCCTGGCTTGCCACACCTACCATGACGCCAACGGATCGTTCCCGATGGGAGACTCCTTCGGTAACTGGATCGACGGCGGTTCGTTCAAGTGGGTGCGTAAGCAGGTTGGGCCGTTCCTGGCCATGGCGGCGTTCATCGAGCAGGGGAATGCGTATAACTGCTTCAATACTCAGCTCTTCGCCTACATCTCGCCGAATTCGACCGTGCACGGCATCGGTTTGAGTGTGATGTGGTGCCCGAGCGACGGCGACATCGTCGGCAAGCGTTACCCCGGATCGGATGCGAACGCGGATGGTTGGGATGATAAGGCCATCCCGATGACCTTCACCAGCTACGGTGCCAACCTCGGCACGCTCTACTACTTCGCCGGACGAGACAATGTTCCTCAGTCGCTCATCAACCTGAATAACGGCATGTTCGAGCATGCCGGCAAACCGCCACAAAAGGCTGGAACCGAGCCGACCGGAAAAGTGACTTCCATCAGCGGCGTTACCGACGGCACCAGCAACACCGTCCTCCTCGGCGAAAAGTGCTACACCAAGGCCGCCCAGGGGCGTACCGAATGGTGGGGACCCAACTGGTGGACGACCGGGACTCTTGGCGACGGTGCCTACTCGGCCATCTTCCCCCCCAACTTCTTCAAGTCGCGGGCCGCGGCCGACGCCATCCCGAACAAGTTCCCCGAATTCAGCAATGACCCGGGCGACAACGGCAACTACCTCTGCACCGCGACCAGCCAGCACCCGGGCGGCTGCAACTTCGCCTTCGTGGATGGCTCGGTCAAGTTCCTCAAGGATACGGTCGGCTCCTGGAACCCGCTCCAGATTCAATATATCGACCGTAACGTCGCCTACGGCAACGTTCCCCCGAACGGCGTCTATCAGGCGTTGCACACCAAGAACGGCGGCGAGGTCATCAGCGCCGATCAGTTCTAATTCGATCTGAAGATCGAAACCATGATGCCCCGGGGCGGATCTCCCAGATCGCTCCGGGGTTTTTTTGATGCTGGTTCGCGACTCGGCTTCGAACCGTCACGCGATCATGCCGGGCAACCCCCAGGTTGTTCGGAATGTTGGGAATCGCCTATGATCGAAATGGTTGAGTTCTCAGCAAGCCGGGTCGTCGCTTGACCTCGATTCGTCGACCATCTCTCCGTTGTTGACCCCATCGACGAGACAACGAAATGCCTCGGAAGACCGTCGTCCTTGGGCTCGGAATTGCCCTCCTTTCGCTCCTCATCGGATTGGGGGTTTTCGCGTACCGAAGTCTGAAGGAACGTCGATTTCAGGCCGAGTTGGAAGGGGTCCGACAGGCCCTCGTCGCGAATCGAGCAAACACCGCGCTCCACAAGTTGAACGAGCTTGTCGCGCGTCGGCCGGACATCGGAGAACTTTATTACCTGATCGGGCTATGCGAAACCCTCCGGGGCCGCCCGGATCGCGCCGAGGCCGCGTGGGAGCAGATCCCCCCCGCCGACGCCTATCATTCCGGACTCGCCGCCCTGCACTGGGCCGATCTGGATCGCGAGCGAGGGCACCTCGCCGATGCGGAGAAACGGCTCGCGGCC
>CALKTZ010000803.1 GCA_937997355.1 uncultured Planctomycetales bacterium
CGACCCGCCAACACGAGCCGCCGCGCGGCGAATCGGCCGAAAGGCTGGTTCGCGGGCTGGGGACCCTCGACGCCACCGCGATCGTCATGGGCTCGATGATCGGGTCCGGCATCTTCATCACCTCGGCGGAATCGTCGAGGCTCGTCGGGTCCCCCGGCTGGCTCCTGGTCGCCTGGGGCCTCGCCGGGCTGATGACCGTTTGCGGTGCGATCTGCTGCGCCGAGCTTTCCGCGATGCTCCCTCGCGCCGGGGGACAGTACGTGTTCCTGCGGGAAGCCTATGGCCGGTTGTTCGGGTTCCTGTTTGGCTGGTCCACCTTCCTGGTCGTTCAGACCGGGACCATCGCGGCCGTGGCGGTCGCCTTCGCCAAGTTCCTGGGCGTCCTGGTCCCGCAAGTCTCGGCCGATCCAACCTTGATCCCGCCGATCGGGCTCGGCGCGTATGCGATCAGCCTTTCCCCCCAGCAGGCCGTGGCGATTGCCCTGATCGCACTGCTCACCCTGAGCAACATGCGCGGATTGAAGCTCGGCGCGGCGATTCAGAACATCTTCACCATCACCAAGACCTCGGCACTCCTGGCCCTGATCGCGGCCGGCCTCACACTCGGTGCCAATCGAGGGAGCGCGGCGTGGACCTCCTCGTGGTGGGACCCGTCGGCCAACGGCTGGTCGGCTGCCGCCGAATATCCCGGCCTCGGCTTCGAAGGGACCTCGGCCCTGTTGCTCCTCCTCGGCCTGGCGATGATCGGCCCCCTCTTCTCGCAAACCGCGTGGAACAACGTCACGTTCACGGGGGGAGAAACGATCGATCCCGGCCGAACCTTGCCGCGCGCCTTGCTGCTCGGCTGCGGGAGCGTGGTGATGCTCTACTTGCTCGCGAACGTCGCCTACCTGGTAACCTTGCCCTTCTCGGAAATCCAGCACGCGCCGCAGGACCGGGTGGGAACCGCCGCGATGAAGGCGATCCTCGGCGAGAATGGGCAGACGGTGATGGCCCTGGCGATCTTGATCTCCACCTTCGGCTGCGTGAACGGGATCATCCTCGGCGGGGCGAGGGTCTACTACGCCATGGCCCAAGACGGCCTCTTCTTCGCGAAGGCCGGCACGCTCAACGCACGGCACGTCCCCGCGACCGCGCTCATCGCCCAGGGGGTTTGGGCCGGCCTGCTCACCCTTCCCGTCACGGTGAAGCCGGATGGAGGCTACGGCAGCGTTTACAATCAGCTTCTGGAATACATCATCCCGGTGGATGTCACGTTCTACGCCCTGATGGTCGGCGCGGTGCTGGCGCTTCGCCGGAAGGCCCCGAATTGGGAACGCCCCTACCGAACCTGGGGGTATCCGCTCCCGCTCATCCTTTATCTGGTCCTGGCGGCCCTGCTCGTCGCCGACTTCGTCTATCTCAAACCGGCCACATCGGGGATCGGCTACCTGATCGTGCTGGCGGGGGTGCCGGTCTACCTGGCATGGTCGCGGTCGGCCGGGGGAACGCCGCAATCCGCCTCGGCAGGATCGGCAAACCCCGGCTGAACGTAATCACGGCCGTGGCATCTTTCTTCCGGGCTCCGGATCTCCGACCCGACAGGGCTCATCGATGATCGTCAGTTGGAATTGGCTCACCGACTATCTCAAGCTCGACCTTCCCGTCGAGGTCATCACCGAACGGCTGGCGCTGACCGGCTTGAACCACGAATCGACCGAGGATGTCGGCGGCGATCTCGCCATCGACCTGGAAGTGACGAGCAATCGCCCCGATTGCCTCGGACACCTCGGCATCGCCCGGGAGATCGGCGTCGTCTTCGATCGGCCGTTTCGCGTCCCCGATCCTCAACCGAAGGTCTCGGGGCCTCCGGTGGAAAGCCTCACCTCGATCGCCGTGGAAGAGCCGGAGCTTTGTTCCCGGTTCACCGCCCGGGTCGTCACCGGGGCCAGGGTGAAGGAAAGCCCTTGGTGGCTCCGCAAACGCCTGGAAACCATCGGCGTCCGGCCGATCAGCAACGTCGTGGACATCACCAATTACGTGATGTTCGAGTGCGGCCAGCCGCTCCACGCCTACGATCTCGACCGACTCGACGAGCATCGCCTGGTCGTCCGCCGCGCCCGCGCCGGGGAAGGCTTCGCCGCCATCAACAACAAGGTTTACGAGCTGAAGCCCGAGATGCTGGTGATCGCCGACGCCCAGCGCCCGGTCGGGCTGGCCGGCGTGATGGGGGGGCTCGACACCGAAATCGCCTCGCATACGACCGACATCCTGATCGAATCGGCCCGGTTCGACTCGATCTCGGTGCGCCGTACCTCGCGCGCCCTGGGGCTCTTCAGCCCTTCGAGCTTCCGCTTCGAGCGTCCGATCGACCCGGAAGTGACCGAATGGGCCAGCCGCCGCTGCGCCGAGTTGATTTTGAACCTCGCCGGGGGAACCTTGCATCCGGGGGTGATTGACCTCGGCGACCGCCCGACGCCCCGGCCGCCGGTCACGCTCCGTCTCTCGCAAATCGAGCGGGTGCTGGGGATCACGATCGACCGGGCCGAGGTGGTCCGCATTCTGCGAGCCCTCGGCCTGGATCTGCTGGAGCAATCCGAGGAATCCCTGACGGTCCGTCCGCCAAGCTGGCGGAGCGACCTGGAACGCGAGATCGACCTGATCGAAGAGGCCGCGCGGATCCACGGCTACGAGCACATCCCGATGGACCGGGCCGTGCCGCTCACGAGCGCCGCGCGGGGACCTCGCGAGCGGGTTGAAACCGAAGTGCGGGATGTCCTCACGGCGACCGGCTTCGACGAATGCGTCAGCTTCAGCCTGGTCGAAGAGGCGGCCAGCCGGCCGCTCGGCAAGGACACCGCCCCCCCCGCACTCCAGGTGGACCATTCGAGCCGCAAGCGGGAAGTCGCGCTGCGGCAGAGCCTGGTCCCCAGCCTGCTGTCGATCGCCGGCTACAATGCCGCGCACGGCAACGCCCAGGCCGAACTCTTCGAGATCGCCAACGTCTATCTGCCGAGGGAAGGCCAGCCCCTCCCCGACGAGCCGACCCGGCTCGGCCTCGTCTCCTGCAATGATTTTCGAGGGCTCAAGGGGATCGTCGAGGCGATCGTCGAACGGCTCCATCTCCCCCACCCCTTGCAGGCGAGGCCGGCAAACCTACCTCAGTTCGTCCCCGGCCGAGGGGCCGAGTTGCTGATCGGTGGGGAGCACGTCGGATACCTCGGCGAACTGGACCGGTCCTATCTCCAGGGGTTCGAGATCCGGGGAGAACGATCGGTGGCCGAGCTGGAATTCGACATCCTGATCCGGCTCGCCAACCTGATCCCCCAGCATCATCCGCTGCCGTCGTATCCCACCGTCGTGCGCGACCTCTCGCTGGTGGTTCAGCGGAGCCTCCCGTGGGAAACCCTGTCCGAAACGGCCACCAGGTCGGCGGGCTCAACCCTGGAATCGATCGCCTATCTCGACTCGTTCCAGGGGGGCAATCTTCCCGAAGGGACGCAGAGCGTCCACTTCGGCCTGACATTCCGCCACCCCGACCGAACCCTCACCGGCGAGGAAGTGGATCGGGCGATTCAGAAGGTCGTCGATGCCTGCACAAGCCAGTTCGGAGCCAGGCTCCGCGCCTGAGAGTCGGGCCCTGGATGCCACGGGTCGAAACGACCGCACGTGTCGAGCGGGGGGAGAATCTGTTCGGCGGTGGTCTCCCGACCCCGCCGAAACCGCCCACCGAAGGTCTCCCACGCTTCGCGTTTGCCCAG